>DATGGC010000048.1:0-18737 GCA_035308745.1 Candidatus Limnocylindrales bacterium
TGGCCGGCCGGGTGCCGGTCTACACCGCGACCTTCGGCTTCTTCGTCTTCGCCAGCGTCGGCCTGCCCGGCCTGTCGGGCTTTGTCGGCGAGTTCCTGGTCCTGCTCGGCTCGTTCGCCTACAACCCGGTGGTCGCCGCGATCGCCACGTCGTGCATGATCCTGGCCGCCGGGTACCTGCTGTTCATGTTCCAGCGGATCTTCACCGGCGACCTGTCCGACTTCCTGCGCGGGCTGGGCAGCCACCTGACCGACATCAGCCCGATCGAGATGCTGACTGTCGTCCCACTGGCCACCATGATCGTGGTCTTCGGCCTCTTCCCGGGCCTGATCCTGCACATGATCCAGGGCACGGTCAGCAACGTCCTGACCGAGCTCAACAACGTGTCCGCCATCCACGTCTTCTTCTGGCAGTAGTGGAGCGATCACCGATCCAATGAGCTGGGCGGATCTCTCCACCATTGCGCCGCTGGCCGCCGCGATCATCGTGGCCGGGCTGGTGATCGCGACCGACATCGCCCTGCCCGGAAAGCGGGTGCCGGCGTTGATCGTGGCGTTCGTCGGGCTGGCCGTCGTCGCGGTGCTGGCGATCGTCGTCGGCGCGAAGCCGGCGACCGCCTTCGGCGGGGCCTACACGGTCGACGACCTGACCACCTACCTCGACCTGCTGTTCGTGGCGATCATCGCCCTGACCCTGATGTTCGCCCCGGACTACCTCGAGGCGCGCGACCTGCCCCTGCCCGAATTCGCCGCGGTCCTGATCTTCGCCCTGAGCGGCGCGATGCTGATCTCGGCCTCGGCCGACCTGCTGGTCCTGTTCCTGGGTCTCGAGCTGATGGTCCTGCCGGGTTACCTGCTGGCCGGCTTCGCCAAGCGCGACGCCCTGTCGACCGAGGGCGCGATCAAGTACTTCCTGCTCGGCTCGTTCAGCTCGGCGATCTTCCTGTTCGGGCTGGCGTTCATCTGGGGCCTGACCGGCACGACCCGGATCGACGGCGTCGCCACGGCGCTCAAGGCGATTGCCAGCGGCACCGACCCGCTCAGCCCCGGCCTGGCGATGGGCCTGGCCTTCCTGACCACCGGCGTCGCCTTCAAGATCGCGGCGGTGCCGTTCCACTACTGGACACCGGATGCGTACCAGGGCTCGCCAACGCCGGTCACCGGCTACCTGTCGGTCGTGCCCAAGGTGGGCGCGTTTGCCTTGATCCTGCGCCTGTTCGTGGGTGCCCTCGGGCCGATCAGCGCCGACTGGGACATCGTGATCGTGCTGTTGGCCGCAGCGACGATGACCCTGGGCAACCTCGTCGCCCTGACCCAGGACAGCGTCAAGCGGATGCTGGCCTATTCCTCGATCGCCCACACCGGCTACATGCTGATCGGCCTGGCGGCCTGGTCGAGCCCGAACTCCCGGATCGAGGGGCTCGAAGGGCTGCTGTTCTACGGAGCTGCCTACGCCGCGATGAACCTGGGCGCCTTCGGGGTGATCGCGGCGCTCCAGCGCCGGACCGGGATCTCGAGCCAGCTCGAATCGTTTGCCGGCCTCGGCCGGCGCGAGCCGTTCCTGGCCATCCTGATGACCCTGTTCCTGCTGTCCCTCACCGGGATCCCACCGACGGTCGGATTCTTCGCCAAGGCGTACATCATCCTGGCCGCCGTCCAGGCCGGTGGACCGGCCGGGATCCTGGCCGTGATCGCCGTGCTCAACGCCGCGGCCGCCGCGTTCTACTACCTGCGGGTGGTGGTCTACATGTTCATGCGCGACCCGAAGGGTGAGCCGGCCCAGATCGTGATCGGGCGCCTGATGCGGACGGGGCTGCTGGTCACGGCCGCGCTCACGATCGTGCTGGGCCTGGTGCCCGGGCTGCTGCTCACGCTCGTCGGCAACGCCGCGCGGGCGCTGACGCTCTAGGCGGCACAACCGGCTTCAGCGGAACGTCAGGCTGACGTGGGGATGAGCTGGCGGTTCGCGTTGATTACAGCCGCGGTCATCGTGGCGTTGGTCATCGGCTGGAATCTCCTCCTCGGCTTCGTCTACCCGACGAGCCGGATCTACGATCCCGCGACCCTGCCCGGGCGAATCCATGTCTGCAACCGGGACTGGGCGGCTGCCGGCGAGCCGATGACGGGCGCCGAGGTCCGGGTGCGCTTCGACCAGGATCCGGTGATCGTCAGCCCGGGCCTGCTTGCCCCATGTCCCCAGGCTCCGTGCTCGCGGGGCGGGGACGAACCGGGCTGCAACGCGATCGTCTTCGTCCGGGTCGGCCCGGATTCGTTCGTCGGCTTTGGGCTGCTGGGCAGTCCCTAGCGCTCGAGCTCGGTGGCCAGCGCGCTGAGGAGGCGGGCGGCGTCGCGCGGCGCGGCCAGCATCACGTCTGAAGCGGCAATGAGCTCGGGCGGGGTCGCGCTCCGGTCGTGGATCCCGACGTTCAATGCCGCCAGGCGGCCCGCGACACGCCGCTCCGCGAGGATGGCGAAGCCCTCGGCGTCGCTCCGGTCGTCGCCCATGGCCAGCACCGACGCGGGTGCCAGCTCGGCGAGGAGCCGCCCGACCGCCTCGCCCTTGCCGCCGGCGCCGATCGGCCGCAGCTCGACGATCAGCCGGCCGTCGAATCGCTCGAGCGCGAAGTCGCCCGCGGCCAGGCGCTCGTCGACGATCCTGCCGATCTGCGGCCCGGCCTCCGCAGGAACCGGCGCGCGGCGATAGTGGAAGGCGACCGAGCCGCCCTTGATCTCGACGAACAACCAATCCGGATCGCCCAGGGCGTCGGCAACCTCGCGGCCGAGCCGAGCGGCGGGGCTCGCGACCGCGGAGTCGGTGGTCGATGCAGCCAGCGCTGAAACGCTCCCCCGGCGCGGCAGCCAGGCGGCGTCGATGCCGTGGTTGCCGAGGTACCAAACCCCGCCGACCCGTGCCCGGCTCACGACATCGGGAACGGCCTGGCCAGTCAGGATCGCCAGGGCCAGCCGGTCCGGGCGCTCCTGGGCGATCCGGCCGAGTCGGCGCAGCGCGACGCGGGCCAGGGGCAGGATCCGGGCGCCCATCGGATCCGGATCGATCTCGGAGATCGTCCCGTCGAAGTCGGTGATGACGAGGATCCGGCCCCGGGGCGCAGCCACTCGGGCGGCCAGGGCGGGAAGGGCGGTCACAACTACGGCGACGGACTCGGCGGCGACGTGGGCGGCGGGGAATGGCTCGGGGTTGGGGTCTTCGTCGGCACCGGTGTCTTCGTCGGCTTCGGCGTGGGCGTCGGCGCGCGGGTCGGGACCGGGGTGGGCGTTGGCGTCGGGGTCGGGGTTGCGGCCGGCGGCGGCGTGGGCACGGCGATGATGTTCTGACTGGCGCTGGGCGACGGCGAGGGCGAGGGCGAGGGCGAAGGCGACGGCGAGGGCGACGGCGACGGCGAGACCACTGGCAGCGCAGGGGTCACGGCGGCATGGTTCTGGGCCGGCGTGAGCGCGACCACGAGGGTCAGCAGGACCAGCCCCGTCACGAGGCCTGCGATCACGGCGATCGCGACGAGAATCCGGGTCGACATCGCAGGGAGCGTACCAGTACCACGGGTCTGGAGCGGGCCACGGCGTTCCACGCTAGCATCGGCCGGCGATGGATACCTACGGGATGTTCGTGCGGCGGATCACGTCGGCCCTCCTCACGGCGGTCGGAGTCGTGCTCGTCGCGGCGGGCCTCCTGACCTACACCCAGCCGGTCGCGGCGGCCCCGGTGAGCTCCCAGGGACCCGTCGCATCCCAGGGGCCGGCCGGCCTGCCGACCCTCGAGCCGCTCGTGACACCAGGCCCCTCGGCCTCGGCCGCGGCGGCCAGCCGGGTCGCCACCCGGGTCGTGGTCCCGGCCCTGGGCATCGACCTGCCGGTGATCAAGCAGCCCGGCACGGCCGATTCGTTCCCACCGTGCAACGTCGCGATGTACATCACCCAGCTCCACCAGCCGGGCCAGGCCGGCGCGACCTACCTCTATGCCCATGCCCGGACGGGGATGTTCCTGCCGATCCTCAACGCGTCGCTGGTCAACAACGGCAAGTCGATGATCGGGATGCTGATCGAGGTCTACACCAGCGACAACATGGAGTTCCTGTACGAGGCGGTGGCCGTCCGGCGCCACATCACCGACCTCGACTCGGCCTTCGCCACGACCGACGAGACGCTCTGGCTGCAGACCTCGGAAGGTCCGGTGGGCACGGTCCAGAAGGTCCAGGTGATCGCCAAGCCGCTCAGCTCGGGTCCGGCAGACCCGGTTGCGGCGCACCCGACACCGCATCCGATCGTCTGCGGCTGAGGCCCGCGCCCAGGCCCAGCCCGGGCAGGATCGAGATCGCGACGAGCGCCGCCGCGACGAGGAACAGGCCGACCATGATCCGGGCCGCCTCGCCGGCAGCCCACGTCTCGAGCGCCCCGACGACGAGCGGATCGTGCAGGTCGCGGCCCCGGAGCGCGACTGGGATGTACTGGAGATAGCCGCCCGGGGTGTTGTAGATCTGGTCGTGGAGCCGGTCGATCGTGGTCGAGCCGTAGGCGGTCAGGACCGCCAGCCCAATCGCCATCCCGATCATCCGGGCCACGGTGACCGTCGCGGAGGCGACGCCGAAGGCCGCCTCGCCCGCCCGTTCGACGGCCGCCGTTGAACGGGCGGTCACGGTCAGCCCGAAGCCGAGCCCGAACGTGGCCATCGCCAGGGCGACCATGGTCAGCGGGGTCGCCGGGGTCCAGGCCGACATCGCGACGAGCGCCGCCCCGCTCAGGGCGAGCCCGAAGATGGTCAGCAGCCGGAGCGACACGACCCGGACGATGAAGCCCGAGGCCAGCGCCCCGACGGCAGTGGCCGCGGCCAGCGAGCCGAGCGCCGCCTCCTGGTCGGGCGGGCCGCCGTACAGGACCCGGTCGACGAAGACGGCGCCGCCGATGATCGCTGTGGCGAAGGCGTAGCCGGTCAGCAGCGAGACGATCGCCGCCGAGGCGAAGACGCGATCGCGGAAGAGGCGCACGTCCAGGAACGGCTCGGGTCGTCGAAGTCCGAGGACGATCGCCAGCGCGAGCCCGACGAGGCCAACCACGACGAGGGCGATCGGGACGGTGTCCAGGCCGCTCCCGACCAGGGTCACCCCGATCAGCAGGCTGCCCAGCCCGATCGTGAACGCCGCGCCGCCGGACAGGTCGATTCCCGTCGAGCGCCGGGGCGTGTCCCAATCGCCGGTCGCGGCCCAGGCCAGGACCAGGGCGATGAAGCCGATCGGCACATTCAGGTAGAAGACCCAGCGCCACGCCGGCGCGAGGATCGCCAGGAGAGGGCCGCTGGTGATCGCCCGGTCGGCCAGGGCCGTGGCCGGGTGGAGCGTGCCCAGGATCGCCGCGCCGGCGAACGGTCCCGCGGCCATCCCCAGGAACGTCAGGCCGCCGACCACGCCCAGGGCCCGTGGCCTGGAGGCCTCCGCGTACAGGTGGGCGGCGGCCGCCGTCGCGACGGGCACGATGATCCCGCCGCCGAACGCCTGGACGAGCCGGGCGCCGATCAGCTCGCCCAGGTCCTGGCTGGCACCGGCGAGGGCCGAGCCGATCGTGAACGCGGCCAGGCCCAGCAGGAGCAGCCGGCGGGCACCCCACAGATCGGCCAGGCGGCCGGCCAGGGGCATCGTCCCGACGTAGACCAGGAGGTAGCCGTTGACCACCCATGAGGCGGTCCGCAGCTGGGTCCAGTCGGCCAGCCCGGTCACGATCGTGGGCAGGGCCACCGCCGTGATCATCAGCTCGAGGCCAGTCAGGAAGACGGCGATGCCTAGGACCAGCAGCAGGATCGCTCGTGCACGCCCGTTCACGACCCGAGTGTAGACGGGCGGGCGCCGGGCTCTGGTCGGGTGCCCTGCGGCGGCCCAACCTTTACCTCGTCAGGGCGCGAGCTCCTGCCAGCTGGCGCCGTCGTCGGTGGTCATCGAGACGTGCGAGTTGCCGAGCGTGTCGGTCCACTCTGCCCAGCCCTCCTTCAGGCTGGTGAACTGGATCGCCAGCAGGCCATCGAGCGCAGGTTGTGTGGCGACGGTGGTCCAGCTTGCGCCGGCGTTCTGGCTGTGGACCGCCGTCGCGCCGTCGGTCGCGATCCAGTGCTGTTGGTCGACGATCGAGACGATGAACGGGCCGCTCCCCGGGACCGCGCTGACGTAGCTCCAGGACGATCCGCCATCGGCCGTTCGATAGATCCGGGTGACGCTCTGAGTGTCGCCCTGGAAGCGGATCCCGACCAGGCCATGCTGGGCGTCCGAGAAGACGGGCTGGCTGAAGACGCGCAGGTCACCGCCAAAGCTCGACACGGCCGACACCGTTGCCTGGGCCCAGGTCGTGCCGCCGTCATGGGTGACGAAGACGCCGGAACCCACCGTGCTGCCCACGATCACTCCGTCATCGGCCGTCGCGAACGAGATCGCCGAGCCCTCCACGCCGTCGAAACCGGGCCCCGTCGGCCGGTCGGCCGACCAGGTCTTCCCGCCGTCCGCGGTGTAGTACAGGTCGCTGTCGCCGGACGAGTGGCTGTAGTTGCCGGAGATGAAGGCGAAGCCGTGGGTCAGGTCAAGGAAGTCGAAGCTGAACGGGGGGAGCGTGTCGCCTGCGTTGTTGATCTTGGCCTTGGGCAGGGTCGACTTGGCCCAGGTCAGGCCGCCATCCGTCGTCCGCCACACGTCGATCCGGCCGAAGCTCGGGTCGGTGGCCAGCTTGAACGGCTCGGCAACGGCCACCCAGCCATGATCCGGATCGAGGAACTCGACGTTCAGCAGGTTCGCCGGGACGCCGCCCGTCGTGGGCGCCGGTGGATTGACGTCACGCCAGCTCGCGCCGCCATCCGCCGTGACCAGCAGTCGCTGGTCGCCGACGGCCCAGCCGTGCTCGGCATCGATGATCCCGGCCGGGCCGACATTGGCGGCCGGCGTCGGCGTGGGACCCGCCGCGGTGGGCGTTGGCGTCGGGGCTGCCGTCGCCGTTGGTGACGGGCTGGGCGGGATCGACGCGATGGTCGGGCTCGGACTCGGCTCGGAGGACGGCTCGACCGACGGGTTTACCACGACGGGCAGCGAGGGCAGCGGCGAGCCGACCGGGGGCGTCGGGGAGCCGCCGCTCAGGGCGACGACCGCCACCAGCAGGATCGCCAGCGTCGCGGCGAGGCCAAGGACCAGCCGGAAGGCGTTGTTGGGGCGCGCCTGGCGGTGGGGCAGGTCGTCGAGCGAATGGACCAGGCTGGAAGGCGCCCCCGGCAGCTGCCGGGCGTGGAAGGCGTTGCGGATGTCGTGATCGAAGTCGTCCATGTCAGCCTCGCTTCCCGTCTGCCGGGCGACCGGCAGACTTGCGCATGTGCTCGCGGCCTTCGTGGAGCCGGGACTTGACGGTTCCCAGGGGCATGCCCAGCCTCGATCCGATCTCGTTCAGGGGCAGGTCCGCCCAGTAGTGCATGACGACCACCTGGCGGCACTCATCGCGCATCCCGCGCATTGCCCCGAGGATCGTGTCGCGCTCGATGAACGACGCGAACGGATCGCCGCCGGCGGACTGTTCGGGTGTGCCTTCGATGTCGAGGAACCGGATCCGGCTGCGCCGGCGCATCCGGTCGCGGCAGACGTTGACCAGGATCCGGTCGAACCAGGCCTGGAAGCCCGCCGGGTCGCGAAGCGACTTGAGCGACGTCCAGGCGCGCAGGAGTGCCTCCTGGGTCGCGTCCTCGGCCTCGGTCGCGTCGCCGAGGAGCAGGCCGGCCAGGCGGTAGGCCCGGTCGAGCTCGCCGATCGCCATCGACCGGAACCGTGCCTCGGCCGTCTCGCCCTCGCGAGCCGACCGTGCCGGACCAAGGTTGGATCCCACTGCGCCCTCGCTGATTGCTTTCATCCCCCGTACAGACGAACGGGCCCGCCAGAAGGTTCGCTCAGATCCGGGATGCGCATCGGTTCGGTGCGCGGCAGCACCGCGCGTGGGCTCGCGGTCCGTGCCGCCAGTTGGGGACTCGCGGGCCTTGCCGCCGGCGGCGGGCCGTGTCGCCGGCGGCGGGCCGTGTCGCCGGGGTCCGTTGCCAAATCTCGAGATGAGTCGGTCTTATGGTCGGATTCGGTGCCCTGAGCGCTCGTCGGCGGCCTCCGGCCGAGACTGCCGTGCACGAATGCGCTCACGTCGGGCCTGATTCCGCCGGTACGAGCGGCACGACCGACCATAAGCTCGACCAACGTCGCGTTTTGGCGGAGGCGCGGCGCCGGTGCTTACTCCGCGCTGGCCAGCACCAGGTCGAGCTGAACGAACTGCTCGGGGTAGGCGCCGGTGCTTTCCGAGGCGAGGGCGGCGTCGAGGGCGTCCTTGCTGGGATACAGGTCGCGGAGCACGAGGTGGGTCTTGCCGTCCTTCTCCACGAGGGTGAGGGTGGTGACCGAGCCGTCGTCGCCCTCCTCGTTGGTCCAGACGAGGCGCTCGGGCGGCGTCACTTCGAGATATTTGCCGAAGAAGGCAAAGGGCTCCGTTTGACCGGGCACGTCGAAGAGGAAGCGGTAGCGCCCGCCGGTGCGGGCATCGACCTCGCAGCCGACGAGCTTGATCCCGAAGGATTCGGGCGCCCACCAGCGCTTCAGGAGCTCGGGCGTGGTCCAGGCCTTGAACACCAGGTGGGCCGGGCATTTGAAGGTGCGGGTGATGAGCAGCTCCCGGTCAGATGTGCGCTCCGTCGTCGTGCCGTCCTTGATCTCGGCGAGGCTATTTGCGAGTTTCGCGGCCATCGGCGTTCTCCTGTTCGATGAGTTCCTCAACGATCGTGTCGAGCGCGTTGAACCGGTTGGCCCAGAGCTGGCGATAGCGTTCGATCCAGGCTGCCTCGTCGGCCAGCGTGCGTGGACCGAGCCGACACGTGCGGACACGACCGACCTTCCGGGTGGCGACGAGGCCTGCATGCTCGAGCACGCTCACGTGCTTCTTCATGCCGGTGAGGGTCATCCCGAAGCGGTCGGCGAGCTGGGTGATCGACGCGTCCGACTGCACCAGCTGTTCGAGCACGCCCCGTCGTGTTGCGTCGGACAGGGCGGCGAACGGAGCGTCGAACCGGGACTGATACTGAACCATCTAGTTCAGTATATGGCAGCAACGGGCCGTTGGGCAAGAGGCCGCACGCTGCCGTGCCGGGGTCCGCTGCCAAATCTCGACTGAAGACGGCCGTATGGTCGGATTCGGTGCCCTGGAAGCTCATCGGCGGCCTCCGGCCGATCCTGCCCTGCACGCATGCGCCCATGCCAGGCGAGATTCCGCCGGTACGAGGGCCAGGACCGGCCACACGCTCGACCGAAGTCGCGTTTTGGCGGAGGCGCGGCGGCCACCGTGCGCGACCTGGAACCAGCCGGCCCTTGACACGGATGCGCAGACCGGCCTAGGATCAACAACGGTTTATATAAATGCTCGTTGAAGCCGGCGGGCAGAATCCTGGAGCACCAACCTGAGCCCGTCACCCGCGCGAATCCGGTCGACGATCGCATCCGTGGTCGATCAGCCGGATGAGCTCCGCCAGATCCGCCTCTTCCACAAGGCCCTGGCCGACGTCAATCGCCTGCGGATCGTCCAGCGCCTGGCCGGCGGCTCGGCCACGGTGACCGAGCTCATTGACCATGTCGGGCTGAGCCAGCCACTCGTCAGCTGGCACCTCGGCAAGCTGCGGGCCTCGGGCATCGTCACCACTCAGCGCCTGGGCCGGGAGACGATCTGCAGCCTGCGGCCCGAGGCGTTCAGCGAAGCCGCCGCGCACGAGCGCGAGCTGCTGGGCATCGCCGGCCGATGACCACCCCCGTCCCGAGCACGGCCCCGACCGGTTTCCGGACCCGCGTCCGCCATCTCGGCGAGCCGATCGCCCTGTTCCTTGGCCGCCTCGGACTGACGCCCAACGCCCTCACGATCCTTGGTTTCCTGATCACCGTGGCCGGTGCCGCCCTCGCGGCGGCCGGGCTGTGGCTGCTGGCCGGGATCGTCGTCTTCCTCGGCGGGGCGTTCGACATGTTCGACGGCGCGCTCGCCCGGGCAACCGGCAAGGCCAGCAAGGTCGGGGCGTTCCTCGACTCGGTCTTCGACCGCTGGGGCGAGTCGGTCGTCTACATCGGGGTCGTCATCGGCTGCCTGAACGCCGGCTTCCCGCTCGGCGCGGGGCTCGCCGCGGCAGCCATGTCCGAGGCGTTCCTGGTCAGCTACACCCGGGCCCGGGCCGAGAGCCTGGGCCTGAGCACGGGCAGCGGGATGGCCGCCGTGGGCCTCGCCCCGCGCGAGGTCCGCCTGGTCATCCTCAGCCTGGGCCTGCTGATCGCCGGCCTGGCCGGCGGCGTCCAGCCGTCCGCCGTCGTGTCCAGCGGACCGGGCTTTTCGATCGTCGCTTGGGGGACCCTGAGCAATGCGAGCACCGGCGCCCAGGTCCTGGCGGCAGCCCTCGGGCTGATCGCCATCCTCGCCACGATCACCGTCATCCAGCGCATCATCCACGTCACGAAGCAGGCCGCCACCAGCGACGGCAAGTAGGAGAGAGCACACGTGCCGAAGAACGACAGCAACGGACACACCGGGACGAACGGCAAGTCGGCCGCCACCGCCGGCAGCCCATCGAAGACCCGCGCCGGGGCCGGCCGCAACGACGGCAAGATCCGGGTCGCGATCGTCGGCGTGGGCAACTGCGCCAGCAGCCTGGTCCAGGGCCGCTACTACTACGAGAACGCCAAGAAGGACGACTTCGTCCCCGGCCTGATGCACGTCGACCTGGGCGGCTATCACATCCGCGACATCGAGTTCGTGGCCGCCTTCGACATCGACAAGAACAAGGTCGGCAAGGACCTGTCCGAGGCGATCTACACCAAGCCCAACAACACCTACGTCTTCAAGCAGGTCCCCCATATCGGGGTCAAGGTCGAGCGCGGGATGACCCACGACGGCCTGGGCAAGTACCTCAGCCAGATCATCGAGAAGGCGCCCGGGCCGACGGCCGACGTGGTCGGCATCCTCAAGGAGCGCCAGGTCGACGTCGTCGTGTCGTACCTCCCCGTCGGCTCCGAAGAGGCGACCAAGTGGTATGTCGAGCAGGCCCTCAAGGCCGGCGTCGGCTTCGTCAACGCGATCCCCGTGTTCATCGGCCGCGAGCCGTACTGGCAGCGCCGCTTCGCCGAGGAGGGCCTGCCGGTCATTGGCGACGACATCAAGAGCCAGGTTGGCGCGACGATCACCCACCGGGTGCTCACCCGCCTGTTCATGGATCGCGGCGTGCGCCTCGACCGGACGTACCAGCTCAACTTCGGGGGCAACACCGACTTCCTGAACATGCTCGAGCGGGAGCGCCTCGAGTCCAAGAAGATCAGCAAGACCAACGCCGTCACCTCGATGCTCGACTACGAGCTCGATCCCGACGACATCCACGTCGGCCCCAGCGACCACGTGCCGTGGCTCCTCGACCGGAAGTGGTGCTACATCCGGATGGAGGGCACGACCTATGGTGACGTGCCCCTCAACGCCGAGCTCAAGCTCGAGGTCTGGGACAGCCCCAATAGCGCCGGCGTCATCACCGACGCGATCCGCTGCCTGAAGCTGGGCCTCGATCGGGGCCTCAAGGGCACCCTCGTGGCGCCGTCGAGCTACTTCATGAAGAGCCCGCCGATCCAGATCCACGACGACATCGCCTTCAACCGCGTCGAGGCGTTCATCCGGGGCGAGGACAACGAGACCCTGGTGGGCACCGAGGCACCGGTCAAGAAGACCTATCGCCGGATGGGCGGGTCCAAGGCGAAGGTCGCCGCCTCCGCCGGCTAGGCAGGCGATGACCGACGAGCGGCGGTCGCGACCCGGCGCCGAGCCGGCGACCGACCGCCTGGAGGCTCCCCACCGCCGGGCAAGCGAAGGCCCGCGGATCGTGGAACGAACGAGCGTCCTGCTCTTTCGAGGCGGCTCGTGGCTGCTCGCCCGACTGCCGGCGCGCCCGGCGTGGACGGTGATCGGCTGGTTCACCCGGGCGTCGTACATCCTGTGGCCCACGAAGCGCCGCTGGTCGAATACGAACTTCGGGCACGTGATCGGGAAGCCGCCCGACAGCCCGGCCGTCCGCCGCCTGGCGCTGCGGGCCTATGCCACCTACGCCCGCTACCTCGTCGAGCTGATGCGCCTTCCGCGCCTCAGCCAGGCCCAGGCCGCCACGCTCGTCGATGGCGACGGACTGGACGGTGTCGAGCGCTTCTGGCGCTCCTCGAACGGCGTCGTCCTGGCGATCTGCCATGTCGGCAACAACGAGGTGGTCGCCGCCGGCGTGGCCCATCGCGGCTGGCCGATCTCGGTCGTCGCCGACGATTCGGCGTTTCCCGAGCTGTTCGAGATCCTTCGCCGCCAGCGCGAGTCGTGGGGCGCCCACGTGATCCCCTGGCGCAACCTGCGCGAGGTCTACGGCGTCCTGCGCCGGCACGAGCTGCTGGCCCTCCTCGTTGACTGGGGCTACCGCGACGACGGCATCCCGGTGAAGCTGTTCGGCGCCTGGACGACCCTGCCCGCGGGGCCGGCGGCGCTGGCGGCCAAGACCGGGGCCACGATCCTGCCCATCGCCATCCGGCGCCAGCCCAACGACCACTTCCTGGTCGAGCTCGACGAGCCGATCCTGGTGCCGTCCAATACCCCGGCCGGCATCCAGGCCGCGTCGCAGTCGCTGGCCACGGCCCTCGAGCGGATCATCAGCGCCGCGCCCGACCAGTGGTACAGCTTCAAGCCGATGTGGCCGGCGACCGCGGCCGAGGCGGACATGCTGGCCGCCCGGGCCGAACGGATGGCGGCCAATCTCAAGTGATGGCCGGCAACCCAGGATGAGCGGCGGGGGCCAACGCAGCGGCAGCGCGCGCGGACGCCTGGCGGCCCGGCTCCTGGCCGCTGCCTCGTGGCTGGCCTGCCACCTGCCCGAACGGCTGGCGATCCGGCTGGCCGACCTGGGCGGCGACGTGTGGTATCGGCTGGCACCGGCCAAGCGCCAGCTCGCCCGGTCCAACCTGCGCCGGGTGGTGACCTGGATGGCCGCCCAACAGGTGGGCGATCCGACGGCCTGGCCGGCGGCCGGCGACCCGGTCGCGCTCGACCGCCTGGTCCGCTCGGCCTTCCGGCACTACGCCCGCAACTACCTCGAGACGATGCGTGCCCCGACGATGGGCGGTGCCTACGTCCGGGAGCGGACCACGATCGAGGACCCGGCCGTCGTCGATGCAGCCTTCGCCGAGCACGGCCCGGTGATCTTCGTCGGCCTTCATTTCGGCTCGCTCGAGCTGCCCGGCTTCTACCTCGTCGAGCGCTCCGGGCGGCCGGTCACGACGCCGATGGAGACGATCGACGAGCCGGCCATCCAGGCCTGGTTCGTGCGTACCCGGAATGTTGTCGGGATCCGGCTGGTGGACCTGTCCCTCGCCCGCAGCGAGCTGGCCGGGGCGCTCGAACGGGGCGAGATCGCGGGCATCGTCGCCGACCGGGATATCACCGGGGGCGGCGTGCAGATCCCGTTCTTCGGGACCCCGGCGCCGATCCCGGCAGGACCGGGGCTGCTGGCCGTGCAGTCGCACGTGCCGGCATTCGTGGCCGGTGCCTGGCGGACGACGCCGGGCTTCTACCGGGGCCGCCTGGAACGAGTCGACGCGCCCAGCAGCGGCACCAGGCGCGAGCAGGTCACGGCGTTCCTGACCGCCGAGGTCGCCGCCTTCGAGCGCCTGATCGCCCGGGCGCCCGACCAGTGGTGGGCCGTCTTCTTCCCGATCTGGCGCGACGAGGCCGGCGCATGAGCGCCGATCGCGACCCGGGCGCCGACCGTCTCATGACCGGACGGGCCGACCTCCACCTGCACAGCAAGGCCTCCGACGGGACCGCTGGGATCGACGAGATCCTGGCCGCGGCGCTGGCCGAAGAGCTCCAGGTGATCGCGATCACCGACCACGATCGGATCGATGCAGCGCTCGCCGGGCAGGCCCTCGCGGCCCGTCGCGGACTGGCGGTCGAAGTTGTCGTGGGCGAGGAGATCTCGACCCGCGGCGGCCACCTCCTGGGCCTGTGGCTGACCGAGCCGATCAAGCCCTGGCAATCGCTGCGAGCCTCGATCGCCCAGGTCCACGAGCAGGGCGGCCTGGCGATCCCGGCCCATCCGCTCTTCCCGTATCCGCTCTGCGCCCAGGGCCTGATGCTCCGGCGGCTCCTGGCCGAGCCGGACCCCGCCTTCCATCCCGACGCGATCGAGGTCTTCAACCCGACGACCTTCGGCCGGGTGCACGGCCGGGTCGTGCGCTTCGCCGAGCGCCACGGGCTGGCGAGCGTGGGCAGCAGCGACGCTCACGCCGTCGAGGCGATCGGACGGGGCTCGACGACCTTCCCGGGCCGCTCGGCGGCGGACCTGCGGGCGGCGATCCTCGCCCGGGAGAGCAGCTGGCAGGGCACCTTCCACCCCACGGCCGGGCAGCTCGGCACGTTTGGCCGGCAGCTTCGCAAGTACGGCCGCGATATCCGCGACGAGACCCGTGGGCGGGTTCGCAAGGACGGCACCGGCCGCGATCACGGATATCCCGGCGGTCGCCGGCGGCCACCCCAGCTCGACCTCGAGGCGGAGGAGGAGCGGCGATGAAGATCGGCCTGGTGACGCCCTACGTCTACCCGGTCCCGGGCGGGGTCAACGAGCACGTCCGCTACCTGTACGAGAACTTCCGCCAGCGCGGCCATGACGTCCGGATCATCAGCAGCAGCCACGGCCTGCAGCGCTCGTCCGAAGGCGACGTGATTCGCCTGGGCAAGGGCTTCAGCATGCCGACCAACGGCTCGGTCGGGACGATCACGGTGTCGCCTCGCTACGTCAGCCAGATCGGCAAGATGCTCGAGCGCGAGCAGTTCGACGTGCTCCACTTCCACGAGCCGTTCGTGCCCTTCCTGTCGCTGATCCTGCTCCACCAGTCGCGCAGCGTGAACATCGCAACATTTCACGCCTATGCCGGCTTCTCGCCGTCGTACGAGTTCGGCCGGCGCTTCATGCAGGGCCACGCCTCGCGGCTGCACGGCCGGATCGCGGTCAGTGCCGCCGCCCGGCACTTCATCGACCGCTACTTCCCGGGCGACTACAAGGTGATCCCCAACGGCGTGGACGTGGCCCGTTTCGAACGGGCGGTGCCCTTGTCGCGCTGGCAGGACGGCACCCCGAACCTGCTGTTCGTCGGCCGCCACGAGCCGCGCAAAGGCCTCCTCGAGCTGCTCAAGGCCTACCGCCTGCTGCGCCGCGAGGGCGTGGCCTGCCGGCTGCTGATCGTCGGCTCTGGACCCCAGGAGCGCGAGGCACGGCGCTACGTCCTGACCCGCCGCCTGCTCGACGTCGAATTCCTGGGCCGGGTCAGCGATGCCGAGAAGGCCCAGCTGTACAAGACCGCCGACGTCTTCGTTTCACCGGCTACCGGACGGGAATCGTTCGGGATCGTGCTCCTCGAGGCAATGGCCGCCGGCGCCCCCATCGTGTGCTCGGATATCCACGGCTACAAGGGCGTCGTCCGGCGTGGCCAGAACGCCCTGCTCGTCGAGCCCCACGAGCCCAAGGAGCTGGCGGCCGCGATTGCCCGATTGCTGGGCGACCCAGTCCTGCGCGAGTCGATGCGCCAGGCTGGCCCACTCCGGGCGGCCGAGTTCAGCTGGGAGCGCGTGTCGGCCAAGGTCGAGGCGTATTACGGCTTCGTGATCCGGCGGCTGGCCGCCAGCGGCAGCCTGCCACCCGACTTCCACTCCGAGATCCCCGCTCCGTTTGGGCCGGCGGTCGAGCCGGACTGACCGTCAGGTCGCCTCGCCCCCGGCTGCCGGCCCGACCGGCCCGACCGGCCCGTCGCCGCCGCTTCCCTCGCCGTCGGCTCTCACCCGCGGGATGCGCGACGACCAGGCGCTGTAGCCGACGACCAGGCACAGGACCGCCAGCATCACCGCGGTCAGGATCGGGATCAGGGACAGGACGGGCTGGGCGCCGACCGAGGTGTCGGTGTTGTCCGGGAACTGGAACGGGTAGAGCCAGGTCGGCAGGATGCCCTGGTAGGCGTTGAACACCGACGAGGGCAGCGGCAGGGCCGCGAGGTTCGGGTAGAAGACGACGAAGAAGACCGCCGCCGCCGCCAGCACCCCGGCCACGAACCGGCGCGCGTCGCGGGCGGTCAGGACGACCCACGCGATCGGGACCAGGATCGCCAGCAGGACGAAGGCGATCGGTGCCGTCGAGAAGCCGGCCTGGTCGATCAGGGGCGTGTCGGGCAGCACCGCCCGGACCACGAGCACGGCGATGACGGCGCCCACCGCGGTGCCCACGATCCGGAACAGCTGGCGGTCCGTGCCGCCGTGGCGCAGCCGCACGAGCTGGGCGACGAGGAGGATCGCGGCGACGACCATCACCAGCCCCAGGCCGGCGGCCTGGACCGTGACCAGCAGGTCGCCGGGCGTCGAATCGACGCAGGCTCCCGAACCGGGGTTCGCGGCATTGACCCGGACGTAGTTGCACAGCGGCCCCTTGAACGCCCACAGCAGGCCGGGGCCGAGGACCACGGCCGCGGCCGAGGCGCGGGCCAGCAGCCAGGTATGGCGCGAGGCGCCGTGCCAGAGCTCGGCCAGGAAGTAGGCCAGGGCCAGGACCAGGAAGGGCAGGCTGGTGTAGTAGTGGTACTGGAACGTCGCCCGGTCGATCGGCATCCAGGGCACCCACTGGAGGATGAACCCGACCAGGATCAGGCCGAGGCCCAGGCTGCTGCGCTTGAATGCCTGCCAGGCGACGAAGGCGATCGCCGGGATCTCCAGCCACCAGGTCACCAGGTTGCCGTTGTCGTAGATCGCCGCGGACGTGTTTCCGGCGAAGCTCGACTCGTAGAACCAGACCGGCTTGAAGTCGAGCGGCCACGCCCAGAACGGCGAGGAGGCCGGGTGGGTGGCGCGCAGGGTGTTGTGATAGTTGTACATGGCCTGGGTCAGGTCGACCAGGGTCTGGCCGGTGTGGCCCGGCGGCCAGCCCGGGAAGAGCTGCGGGCCGCCGGCAGTCGAGACCGCCCACGGGATATAGCTCACGACATAGACCACCACGGGCAGGAGCAGCAGTGATCCGATCATCCACACGATCGGGATCCCGAACCCCCAGCCCAGGCGCAGCCAGCCCGCCGGCGGCGGCGACGCCAGGGGCGCCTGGGCCAGTGGATCGCCCGGCTCGGGTGGCGGGCTGAGGGGACCCATCCCGAACGAGCCGGCCAGCCGGAAGAGCAGGTAGATGATCCCCGAGCTGACGATCAGGCCGGCGGCGACCTCGACCGGCTTGATCGAAATGGAGCCCAGCGTGTAGGAGGTCGTCCAGATGTTCAGGGCGACCGCGGCCAGGAAGACGACGATGCCCAGCAGCGCCGGACCGGCGATCGCCAGGCGGGTCTCGTCGTCGCTCCAGGCGACCGGGCGCAGGACCGTGTACAGAACCGTGGCGATCGTCAGGGCAAGGAGGACGAACACGAAGAAGTAGTTCGGGCCGCTGGTCGGGTGGATCGCCGGGATCGCCGTCAGGGCGGCGTTGCCCAGCACGACCGTGCCCGCGATCAGCGACAGGATCAGGATCATCCGGCCGAGAGCCGAGCGGCCCAGGATCAGGATCCCGACCCCGGCGATGGCGTACAGCCCGACCCACTTGCTCGCCAGGGCGAGGCCCAGCAGGAGGCCCACGATCGGCAGGCCCACGAGCCACGCCCAGCGCCAGCGCCACCAGCCCGTCCAGATCGCGGCGAAGAGGGTGTAGGCGGCGACGATGAAGAAGCCCACATAGACGTCGTTCATGGCGATTCGCGACTGGACGAAGAACATCCCGTCGACGGCCACCAGGGCTCCGGCCAGGATCGCGATCGAGCGGCGCTTGAACAGGATCCGGGCCAGCAGGTACATGAAGACCGCGGTCAGGACGCCGAGCACGACGCCCGGAAAGCGCCACGCGAACGGGTCGCCACCGACGTCGATCGAGGCGATCGTGCCGTCGGCCGATGCCACCAGGAGGGCCTCCCGGTCGGTGCTCGGATAGTCGTGATTGGCGTCGAGCGCCCAGGCGACGCTGGTGATCGGCAGCTGGGCGTCGGCGTACGTGGCGCCCGGCGTGCCGCCGTTGACCTGCGGATCGACCACGTAAACCGTCTCGGCCGAACCGTCGGCGGTTCGGCCCAGGACCTCGAGCATCTGGGTCGCGGCGTCGTAGGCCACCTTGCTGACCTGGCCGGGCATTGCCAGCGACGTCTGGAGGCTGGGGGCCGTGATGGTCCCGGCCGTCGGATCGTCGATCGACACCTGGGACACCGTCTTGTCAGACTCGGCGACGTAGAGCGAGGGCGACCCGACGTCGACGTTGGCCAGCCCGGTGACCGGGGCGCTGGTCGGGACCAGGAACGCCTTGCCCGCGGTCGTCTGCTCGACGAACGTGATCCCCGCGGTGCCGGCCACCGCCACGTCGGGCAGGCCCTGGACGATGAAGCCGGTCAGGCTGCCCTTCGAGATCGCGGTGGGGATCGAGGACGACGCGGTATCGGGGATCGAGCCGAGCACCACTTGGGGCGTGTCGCCGGGCTGCTGGGCGATCGAGCGGAGGGTGGCCTCGAGGGTCGTCTCGTCCAGGCCGGTCAGGCTCGCGATCGTCTTCGCCTCGCCGGCCGGATCGGTCACCGCCGATGGCGGCGCGACCAGCCCGTTCAGGCTGCCGCCGTCGGCCAGATCGGC
>DATGGC010000049.1:0-6681 GCA_035308745.1 Candidatus Limnocylindrales bacterium
GGCTGACCGACGTGGTCCCTGGTGACCTGGTGGCCACCTCGATTCGTCCGATCGCCGCCACCGAAGGAGTCGCCCAGCAGCTCGCTGCGGTCGCCGGTGTGGCCCGGGTCAGCCCCATCGCCCGGTTCGCGGTCGCGTTCCGCGGGGTCCGGCTCGACGCCGCGGCGGTGGCCGGCAGCGACCTGGCCGCCGACGGGCGGCTGACCTTCGTCGCCGGCGATCGGCGGGCAGCCCTGGCAGCCCTCGATGCCGGTGGCTCCACGATCGTGCCCCAGGCGATTGCCGCGGAGTTCGGGCTCCAGGTGGGGGACACCCTGCAGCTGCCGATCGGTGCCGGCGAGGCCGTCGACGAGCGCGTCGTGGGCATCGTTGCCCGGAGCCTGCCCGGACAGTCCGGCGAGTCGGTCCTGATCGGCTGGTCCGACGCCACGGGCCACTTCGGGGTGCTCGGCGCCGACGCCTTTGCGATTCGCTACGTGACCGGCCAGGCGGCTGTTGCCGGGCCGGCCCTGGCAGCCGCCGCGCGCGGGCTGGCCCTCGAGCCGACACCGCTGGCCGGGATCGCCAGCGCGATCAACGATGCGTACGGCCGCCTGTTCGGGCTGTTCGACGCCCTGGCCCTGCTGGCGGTGCTGATCGCGGGGCTGGGCATCGTCAATACCCTGACGATGAATGTCTACGAGCGCGTCCGCGAGATCGGCATCCTGCGGGCCGCCGGGATGACCCGCCGCCAGGTCTGGCGGATGGTCGTGGTCGAGGCTGGCACGATGGGCGTGGCCGGCGCGTTCCTGGGCTGCCTGGCCGGAGTGATCCTGGGCGTCGCCCTGGGCGGCGTCGCCGGCCTGTCGAGCTCGGGCGGCGGCCCGGCGATCCCGTGGCTCACGATCGGCCTGGCCGCCCCGTTCGGAATCGGGATCGCGATGCTGGCCGCCTTCCAGCCGGCCCGGATCGCCAGCCGGCTTTCGATCGTGCGCGCGGTCCAGTTCGAATAGGCCTGCCGACCAGGTGAGCGCGCCGGGAAGCGCCTGCTAGACTCGGGCCGTGATCGTCGCCCCGCGCCTCAACCGCCTGCCCGCTGCCGAGCGCGGCATCACGATCGGCGACTTCCTCGTCCCGGTCAGCCTCGGCGAACGGATCAGCGCTCGCGCCCGGCACATCGCCCTGATGGTCGCCGGGGCGTTGTTCATCGCCCTGACGGCCCAGGTCGTCATCCCCCTCAGCCCGGTGCCGATCACCGGACAGACGCTCGGCGTCCTGCTCGTGGGCGGGGCCCTGGGTTCGAAGCGGGGCGGATTCTCGGCCCTGCTCTATGTCGTCCTGGGCTTCTTCCTGCCGGTCTATGCCGACCATGCCCAGGGCGTCGCCCACATCATCGGCTCGAATGACGGCCACCTCGTCCTCGGGGTGACCGGCGGCTATCTCATCGGGTTCGTCTTTGCGGCCTTCGTCGTGGGCCGCCTGGCCGAGCTCGGCTGGGATCGCAACTTCATCGGTGCCGTGGCGGCGTTCGTGGTCGGCAACCTGGTCGTATATGGCATCGGCGTCCCCTGGCTGATGCTGGCCGCCGGGCTGAACATCAACGAGGCCATCGCCGGCGGGCTGACGCCCTTCCTGCTGGGGGACGGCCTCAAGATCCTGGCCGCGGCCGCCGTCTTCCCGGCGGCCTGGTGGATCGTCGGCCGGCGTCCCGCCGAGCGCTGATCGCTAGGGCCGGACCGCCCGGCTCAGGCTGCGATACGACTCGCCCAGCAGGCGGGCGACCTCGGGCCAGTAGGCCCGGCCCGCACCCCTCGGCCCGTCCGGATCGGCCGTCGCGCCGCGATCGCGGACCTCGGCAGCCACGCCCCGCAGCCGGCCGGCCTCGCTGACCGCCTCGAGGGGCACGTTGTACAGCGCCGCATACAGCCGGGCGATCGACTCACCGGCGGCGGTGCCCGCGGCGAGGCCGATCTCGCGCCGGACAACCCACCAGCGGAGCTCCTCGTGGGCCACCGTGTCCAGGTCCACCGACGCCGGCAGGCCCAGCGCCCGGTAGCCTCGGGCAACGTCGGGCGCGAAGCGGTCGTAGTCGGCGCTCGAGCGGGCAAAGCCGACCGCCGCCTTGGTCAGCAGGCCGGCGGCGTAGAGCGCCCGCGGCCACGAGATCCGGGCCTGCTCCCGCAAGGCGAGGACCAGGGTCCCGAACAGGCGGGCCGGCTGGCGGCGGTAGTACGCCTTCCACATCCGCAGCTCGTACCGGGCCAGCCGATCCGGGTCGAAGTCGGCTCCCCAGCGAGCGGCTCGAGACCCGGCCTGTTCCTCGACGGGGTCCACTCCACCACCTCCCACAACCGGCACGGCTACGATGCCAGCGATGCCCCACCAATCTTCCGCCATGAACGGCGATTCCGTCGCCGATACGCAGGTCGGAGCGGCCCGGATCAGTGCCCGACCGAGTGCCATGCGGGAGGCCGTCGGCCTGTACGGACCGGCCAGCGCAGCCTGGCGCCTGAACCGCGAGGCGACGCTCCTGCTGGGTGCCGGACCGCGGGCCCTGCTGATGCAGATTGCCCACCCGCTCGTGGCCGAAGGGGTCGCCGCTCACAGCAAGTTCCGCATCGATCCCTGGCGCCGGTTGCGGGCCACCCTGCGGAGCTACCTCACGATCGTGTACGGAACGACGACCGAGGCGCGCGGCGAGATCGCCCGACTGAACCAGTTCCATCGCGAGATCAAGGGCGCGGTCAGCGATCCGGGCGCGGCTCGCGCTCACGGACCGCTCTATGCCGCCCGGGACCCCGAGCTGTCGCTGTGGGTCCATGCCACCCTGATCGACGCCACGCTCGTCGCCAACGAGCGCTGGATCGGTCGCCTGGACCCGGCCCAGCGGGCGGCGTTCTACGCCGAATCGCTACCGATCGGGCGAGCATTCGGGGTGCCGGCCCGCCTCCTGCCGGCGGACATCGACTCGTTCGACGCCTATCTCGCCGCGATGATCGCACCAGGTGGACCGGTCCAGGTCGGGCCGCTCGCCCGCGACCTGGCCCAGGTGATCCTGCGACCGCCGCTCGGCCCGCTCCACCCGCTCCTGACCAGGGTCCCCAGCCGCCTCTACGCCTGGACGATGTGGCCGGCGATCGAGCTCCTGCCGGAGCCGATCCGGGCGGGCTACGGCCTCCCGCTCGGGCGCCGCGAACGGCTCGTATCGGCCTGGCTGGCCACCGGCTATCGCGCCTGGCGACCGGTCCTGCCGGCGAGCGTCCGAACGATGCCCTGGGCGCTCAAGGCCGACGCCCGGCTAGCCGCCCTGATCGCCGACCCGAGCCAGCCTGACCCGAGCCAGCCTGACCCATCCCCGGCTGACCCGAGGTCGCCCGCGTGAACGTCTCCGCCGAGCCACTCGTCCTCGCGATCGACCTCGGCACGAGCGAGGTCAAGACCGGCCTGTTCACGCTCGACGGCCGGCTCGTCGGCCTCGAGCGAGCGGGCTACCCGACGCTGCGCTCCGGGCAGGGCGTGGCCGAGCAGGATCCACACGCCTGGTGGGCGGCCATGGTCCAGACAACGCTGCGGCTGGCACCCGGCGAGCGCCGGATCGCGGCGATCTGCTGCTCAGGGCAGGGCCCCACCCTCGTGCCGACCAACGCGGCCGGGAGCCCCACCGGACGCGCGGTCACCTGGCTGGACACCCGGGCCGCCGCGGAGGTCAGCGAGCTGGCCGCCCTGACCGGGCGGTTCAGCTGGGAGCTGGGCGTCCTCCCGGCGGCCCTCCACCTCGAGCGGACGGCGCCCGCCGCGCTCGGCGACGTCCGCTGGTACCTCAACGCATGGGAGGCCGTCGCCTGCCGGATGACCGGTGTCGCCGCCGAGACCCGCTTGCCCGGTCAGCTCCGGGCGGATCCCGGCGACGTTGCCCAATCCGGGATTCGCGTCGATCGACTGCCGCCGGTCATCGAGGCCGGCCGGCCGTTGGGCGAGCTGCTGCCGGCCCCGGCTCGGGAGCTCGGCCTGGCCGCCGGCACCCCGGTCGTGGCCGGGATGGTCGATGCCTACGCCAGCTTCTTCGGGGCCGGCCTGCTGGACGCTGGCGACGCTGTCGACACGGGCGGCACCTCGGGCGGCTTCGCGGTCTATGCCGACCGGGCGCTGGCGATCCCGGGCTCGTTCTGCGCGCCGGCTCCGATTGCCGGGCTGTGGGTCCTGGGCGGGGCGATGAATGCCACGGGCAAGGCGCTCGATTGGCTGGCTGGGATCGTGGGCCAGGGAGTGGGCCGGGCGGTGGGCCAACGCGCGGAGCACGGAGTCGGGCCGTCGCTCAGTGTCGAAGCATTGCTGGCCGAGGCCGCCGCCGTCCCGCCCGGCGCGGCGGGCCTGCTGTTCCTGCCCTACCTGGCCGGCGAGCGATCACCCATCTGGGATCCCGACGCCCGGGGCGCGTTCGTCGGCCTGACCGTCAGCCATACCCGTGGTCACCTCGTGCGTGCCGTCGTCGAGGCGGCGGCGTTGGCCCTCCGCCACGTGATTGATCCGATCGTCGCCGCCGGCGCCCCGGTCCGCGAGCTGCGGGTCAGCGGTGGTCCGGCCCAGAGCCCAGCCTGGAACCAGCTCAAAGCCGATGTCACCGACCTTGTCGTCGCCGTGCCGCGGGTCGCCGAGACGGCCGTGCTGGGCGCCGCGATCGCGGCGGCCGGAGGGATCGCCGCCTATCCCGATCTCATCGCCGCGACGCGGGCGATGGTCAGCATCGATCGCCGCCTGGCACCCGATCCGGCCAACCGGGCGACCTACGACGAGTCCTTCGCCGCCTACGTCGCGCTCTACCCGGCCCTCGCCGAGGCCTTCCACCAGCTGGCGGCCTTCAACTGATTGGCCAGTCAACGAGTCGTGCTAGATTCAGGCTGGCCTTCGGGGCAGGGTGCGATTCCCGACCGGTGGTAGTCCCGGGTCATTGACCCGGGGAGCCCACGAGCGGCCCGTCACTCGACGGGTGTCAGCAGATCCGACGGTCGCCGGGGATGGCGATCGAGACGGAGCCGACGGTACAGTCCGGATGGAAGAAGGCCGTGGCGCGACGCGTTCGGAAACGCGCCTGCCGCGGATTGGATGCGCCCCGGAGCCTCTATGAGGTGACCGGGTGCGATGATCCTTCCGAGCGATTCCTCGAACCACGCTCCGCACGTCAGGCCGCGTCCGCTGGCCCGGCTGGTGGCACTGGCGGCCGTCCTGCTGGTCCTGCTGGCCGCCTGCGCGCCCGGTGCCGCGACACTGCCGCCGACCGGCTCGGGGAGCGCCTCGAGCGCTCCGACCGGTTCGTCGGCGAGCGGTCCGACCGGGACGCTGACGATCGGCCTGTCGGCCGACGCCGAATCGATGGATCCCTACCGCGTCTACCAGAACGCCGGCTTCTCGGTGATGTACGCGATCTTCGACACCCTGGTCACCATCGCCTCGGACGGCTCGCTGGGTCCGGGACTGGCGGATTCGTGGACGTCGCCCGACGACAAGACCCTCGAGCTCAAGCTCCATCCGGGGGTCAAGTTCCAGGACGGCGAGCCGTTCGACGCGAATGCCGTGCGCTTCTCGCTGGACCGGATCGCCGACATCGACCCGAGCACGAACAAGCCCTACCCCGTCGGCGACAGCCGGCGGCTCAACTCAGCCTTCGCTTCGAACTTCGCCTCGCTCGACAGCGTCGAGGTGGTCGATCCGCTGACCGTCAAGCTCCATCTGAACGCGCCCGATTCGGGCCTGCTCGGCAATCTCGGCACGCTCCAGATGCTGCCGCCCCAGTACTACGCCCAGGTCGGCGACGCGGGCTTTGCCCTCAAGCCGATCGGCACCGGGCCGTTCAAGTTCGTGGAGTGGGTCAAGGACGACCACATCACCCTCGAGGCCAATCCCGACTACTGGAACAGCCCGCGGGGCAAGCCGCTGGTGGCCAAGGTGATCTTCCGGCCGATCCCCGACGCCGCGACCCGGATCAGCGAGCTGGCCACCGGCGGGATCCAGATCATGGAGGACCTGCCGCCCGACCAGGCCGCCCAGGTCAAGGCGGCCGGCGACCAGGCCGTCTACCTGTCCGACGCCCACTCGATCGCGATCTGGCTGACGACTGACAAGGGCGGCAACCTGGCCAAGAATCCGGGCGACCAGGCGACGGCCATCGCCGCCCTGGCCAACTCTGCCGTGCGTCGTGCCCTGAACATGGCGATCGACCGCAAGACGCTCGTCTCGACGCTGCTTGACGGCTACGGCGAGCCGATGAACTCGCTGTGGGTGAGCGGCGACAAGGGATTTGACCCGAGCCTGCCGGCGATTCCCTTCGATCCGGCGGGCGCCAAGCAGATCCTCGCCCAGCAGGGCTACCCCAACGGCTTCAGCGTCAACATGGACATCTGCACCTGCGACAACTCGGCGATCTACGAGGCCGTCGTGGGGATGCTGGCCAACATCGGCGTCCAGGTCACCCTCAAGCCGGCCGAGCTCGACCAGTTCAACGACGCCTGGGGCAAGGGCAACACCAACCCGATGCGCGGCGCGCGACTCGGATTCCCGGTCGATCCCAACACCGAGCTCTATCTGTGGCTGTACTCGAAGGGCTATCTCAGCCGCTACGACGATCCGGCGGTCGATGCCCTGATCAACCAGCAGGCCGGCCTGCCGGCCGACGACTACGGCCCGGCCCGGGTGGCGATCCTGCGC
>DATGGC010000050.1:0-11789 GCA_035308745.1 Candidatus Limnocylindrales bacterium
CACCGAGGACCGAAAAGACGCGCCGCTCGGATGTTTCGGACACCATCTCGACCGTGACGTCGCCGCCGTAGTGCGACACCGTCGACCCGTCCGTCGTCGCTGCGCGGCCGGCGGTGCGACCGCCCTTTTCGACGGAGATCACGCCGCTGCCACGGGCCGACGCGACGTTGAACGAGAACGCCTGGGGCGAGCCGATGTGCGGCTGCCCGAGCCGGCTGAACAGGATCCGGAGCATCGCGTTGGCGTCGGTCGCCGTGCCAACGGTCGAGCGGGAGTTGGCGCCCATCCGCTCCTGGTCAACGATGATCGCGGTCGTCAGCCCTTCCATGACATCCACATCGGGCCGGGCGAGGGTCGGCATGAAGCCCTGGACGAAGGCGCTGTAGGTCTCGTTGATCAGCCGCTGCGACTCGGCGGCGATCGTGCCGAAGACGAGCGAGCTCTTGCCCGAACCGGAGACGCCGGTGAAGACCGTCAGCCGGCGCTTGGGGAGCTCGACACTGACATCCTTGAGGTTGTTGACCCGGGCGCCCTGGACGCGGATCAGGTCCTGGCGGTCGGCGGCATGCGTGGCGGTCGACGGCTCGCCTGCCGCCGTCAAGGTCCGACCTTCATGCGCCGCATCCTAGCGCGCCGACTCCGCGAGGCGGCGGAGTGGGTGTCTCAGCGATGACCGGGCGGGAGACCCGAACTGCGCGTCGCGCCGCTGTCGCTCGACGGGACGAGCACCGGGGTCACGTCCGGGAAGATCAGCCGGGTCACGTCCCGTCCGCCGCGGAGATTCCGCGAGATCGCCTGGATCGTGAACAGCGGTCCCCAGGGGATCCCCCACCAACCGAGGACCAGGCTGGTCAGGGTGTAGGGCATCCCGAGCAGGACCGCGCTCTGGCCCGGTTTGACCAGCTTGATCTCGGACGGGCGCCTGAAGCTCAGGACCAGGACCGACACCGCCCACGTGTACACGACCAGTCGCGCCCCGGCCCGGATCTCGGCCTCGAGGCCCGCGTAGCGCGGATCGGAGCGTGCCGGGATGCCGGTGCTGGCCACCTCCCAGTGGGCGAGCTCGGGTTTGCCGCCGCTCGTGGGAGGAATCGCCACGCCCGACAAACGGGTCAGGCTCGCCTGCCAGCCCTCCGAGGCGTTGACCAGGGTGATCGTCGCCCCGTCCTCCGCTGCCGTCTGGGTCGTGTCCGGACTCGTGATCGTCCCGACCCGACCCTGGCCCTGCTTCATCACCAGGGCCGACGGGCCGTCGTTCTCGAACCAGACGACGCTCCCGACCGGACAGCCGGGCATGGCGCCTTCATCGACGCGCCACAGAGCCGATCCACTCCCCGCCACTCACTACCCCCTGAGGTCATGCCTGCCAGCGGTTGTACCGCGGCAGAGTACGCCCCGTTGACCACCGCCAAGTGGTCGCCGGCGCAAGAGCGTTGCCCAAGGTCAACGAGGCGAGGCCGCGCGCCTCCCTGCCCCGTTATCGGCCTTTGAGCTTGCGCCAGCCGCCGGCGCGATTATTGGCAATGATCTGCCGGAACATCGCGGTCAGGGCGGGGGCGTTGATCGGCTCGCCTTCGCGAAACGCCACGGTCCGGGCCGTCTGGTTGTCGTGGCCGGCGGTGATGATCCCGTCCGGATCAGGGACGATCGCGCCGTCATACAGGAACACGTTGACGTGGTCCTTGGCGGCCAACAGGGCGCAGATGTTGCCGTGGAGGACGAAGTACGGCTGGACGCTGCGCTTGATCGTCTCCTGGACGTCCGGGTCCGCAGCGTGGACCAGGTCCCGGACTTGACGGCAGATCGCCTGTTGCCAGCCGGGGAGAGCCTCGATGAATGCGGTCACTCGCGGGTCCTGCTCGTAGCTCACGTCTCGATCCTCCCCGTCGCCTCGTTCCGCAGGCACTGAAGAACTGCTCGAATCGCCGGTTCCGGCAGCGACATGCGCGCCGAGCGATTGGACCACAACGCCGCCCGGCCGGCGCCGCTGCCGCCCTCGCACCAGGTGACCACGCCGCCGAGCCGCAGGTAGCGCTCATAGAAGCCGCGGGATCCTGCGAACCCCCGGCGCGTGAAGAACGCCTCATCCTTCGCGTCGGCCCGTGCCCGGAGCGCCGTTGATGCACCGGCCACGTCGAGCGCCTCGGCCGAGGTTCCGCCGATCGCCACGAGCACGGCATTGGGCACACTCGGTGGCAGCTGCCGGAGCTTGGCCAGCAAGGGCAGGCTGAAGTCGGTGGCACCGGGCCTGCCGTGCGAGCGCGTGACTTCCAGGTTCAGGCGGCGCGTGCCGCGGTAGGTGATCGTGAGGTCGGGCCCTACCTTGCCCGCGCCGTAGGCCTCGAAGGCCAGCTCGATCCGAGGGTCAGCGAGGAGCAGGTGGGCCGCCTGGAGCTCGGCCCGGACGTCGCGCCGTGCCTCGTCGTCGCCGGCCGTCCGCAGCTTCTTGCGGATCTTGGCTCGGTGAACCTCGGCGAACGCTCGAAACCTCGGCGAGCCCGCCAGCCATTCGACCAGTTCCGCGCCGATCGGATCCCGATGGCCGGCGTGGTCCAGGACGTCCGCCCATGGGTCAGTGGCCAATCGGGCTCGGACTCGCGGTGACGAAGCTGACGATCGCGTCCACGAGGCCGTCCGCCAGCGGGTGATCGTCGTCGGCATAGCCGGCCACGATCTCGGCCGTGCTGATCGTCGAAGGAGCCCGGGTCTCGGTCTTGTAGACGTGGTTCGCGTTGGCGATCGTGACCCGCGTCTTGTCCCTGGCGTCGCTCGCCAGTGCGGCGAAGATCGCGTCCGCGTCGGACCCGGGCACCTGGGCGTCGTTGGCGGCCGAGACCACGAGCGCCCGACCGTGGTAGTCGCGTACCGCCGCGAGCGGGTCGGCGAAGACGAGCTCGCGGGCGACGCGCTGCTGGACGGGCGCGTGGGTCGCCTGCCACAAACCGGCAGCCTCGGGCAGCGCGGTCAGATCGGGCGGCGGCGCATCCGGCTCCTGCATCGCGGTCCGGAAGGCCCCCAGCGTCGCGTCCACGACCGCGCCGTCGTCGCCGGCCTTGATCCGCATCGCCCTGATCTGTTCGATCGCGGTCTCAAGGATCGAGCGCGCCGGCCCGGACATGCTGATCAGGCCGCCGAAACGCGGGTCGGCCTGCCTGGCGACGGCCGCCGCAGAGGCGTGAATCGATCCTTCGCTGTGGCCCAGGAAGAAGATGCCGGCGCACTGGTCGTGGCGGGCCAGCTGATCGAACTCGGCCAACGCTTCGTCGACGTAGTGGGCCAGCGACAGCACGCTGAGCATCTTCAGGTCGTCCGGCGCGGCGCTCTTGGGCATGTTCACGCCCGAGCCGACCTTGTCGAAGCGAATCGAGCCGACCCCGCGCGATTGCAGCGCGAGCGCGAGCTGGGCGCCGCTGCCGTTCGTGCCCGGCAGGACCGGCGAGGTCCAGTCGCGGTTGGTCGGCCCGCTCCCGGCAAAGAACACGACGCACGGCGACGGGCCATCGCCGTCCGGCAGCGTCAGCGTCGAGGGCAACACGTAGTCGGGCCCGCGGACGACCAGCTCCTGGTTCACGGTCCCACTCTACCCCGGGGTCGTGGGTGATACGTCACGCTGGACGGGTCGTCGTCGTCTGAGGTAGCGTCAGGACGAGGGGGCCCACGATGGCCGACAACACGACGAGCACCAGAACCGCGGCCGACGAGGCTCCCGAGCTCGCACCCGAGTCCGCCGCGTTCCGACCCGACATCGAGGGCCTGCGCGGCGTCGCGATCGCGCTCGTGGTCCTGTATCACGCCGGCCTCGCCCTGAGCGGCGGGTTCATCGGCGTCGATGTCTTCTTCGTCGTCTCCGGCTTCCTGATCACGGGCCTGCTGCTGCGCGACCGCGAGCGGCACGGTGCGATCCGCTTCGCGACGTTCTACGCCCGGCGCATTCGGCGCCTCCTGCCGGCAGCCCTGCTGGTCGGCCTCGTGACCCTGGTGGCCGCCGACCGGCTCCTCTCGCCGCTCGACCGGCCAGCCGTGTCGCTCGACGGTGCGGCCGCGGCCCTGTCGGTGGCCAATATCCGGTTCGCCATCACCACCGACTACTTCAGCCCGGTCGGGACGCCGTCGCCATTCCTGCACTTCTGGTCGCTCGGTGTCGAGGAGCAGTTCTATCTCGTCTGGCCGGCGTTGCTGGCACTCGCTGCCCTGTGGCGGCCACGTCTCGGTGCGGCGGTCATCCTGATCGTGATCTTCGTCGGCTCCCTGGCCGCGTCGGTGCTGGTCACGGAGCAGTCCCCATCCAGCGCCTTCTACCTGTTGCCGACCCGGGCCTGGCAGCTCGCGGCCGGCGGGCTCCTGGCGGTCGGGGCGGTTGGGGTCGGATCACTCGCGCGGGTCCCCCGGTTCCTGCTCCAGGTCGGCCGGATCCTCCTGGCGCTGGGGGCGTGGACCGCGCTCGGCGTGATCGGCGCAGTGGCCGTCGTCCTCGACAGCAGCACCCCGTACCCGGGCCTCGTCGCGCTCGTCCCGACCCTGGCGGCCGTGGTGCTCATCGCCGGGGGCGGACTGCCCTTCGGCCCGGGTGTCCTGCTACGCACGCCGCCCATCCGCTTCCTGGGGCGGATCAGCTACTCGCTGTACCTGTGGCACTGGCCGGTGCTGGTCCTGGGCGCCCTGGTCATCGGCGGGACGTTGACCCTCGGCCAGACGGTCGGGCTCGTGGGCGTCGCCGGGGTCCTGGCAATCGGAACGTGGGCCTTCGTCGAGGAGCCGTTCCGGCGTGGGCGATTGTCGCTGCCGTCGATGCCCCGGGCCACGGTGGCCGCCGGCCTGGCTGCCATCCTGGTCGTGGCCCTCATCGGCAATGGCTTTGCGGCGGCCCAGGACGCCAGCCTCGAGAACCTGGGCGGCGCGGCCGACCTTGGTCCCAGCCAAAGCGTGCCGGTCGCAACCGGCCGACCAGCCGGCCCGGGCTCGTCGAGCGCCGCCGCCACGAGCCCGACGTCCAGCAACGGGACCGGGTCCCTCGTGGGCAGCGCCGGCCCGACGGCCCGGCCCACGGGCACGGGCGTTCCCCAGACGACACCCGCCCAGAGCCCGTTTCGGCTGACGTCCGCCGTCCGGCCATCACTGATCGACGCCCGAACCGACTATGAACGGACGTGGCTCGACGGCTGTCTCGGCTCGCTGACGACGACCGTCCCCCACGACTGCCGCTACGGCAACAAGGGCGGCGCGTTCACCGTGGCCCTGGTCGGTGACTCGCATGCGTCGGCCCTCTTTCCGGCGGTCCAGGCCGTTGCGAACGCCCACGGCTGGCGGCTCGTCACCTTCGTCAAGGTGTCCTGCCAGTTCTTCGACATGCCCATCTACAGCGTCATGCTCAAGCGCGAGTACACCGAGTGCGCCACGTGGAATCAGAACGTCGTCGCCCGGCTCAATGCGATCAAGCCGAACCTGGTCCTGGTGTCCAACAGCCGCTGGGTCTTCCCCCTCAATGCCGCCGACAAGTCACGGGCGAAGGAAGGTGCCGCCCTGGCCCGGATGATCGAGAAGCTCTCGAGCCGGGTCGTGATCATCGACGACGTGCCATTGCCCTACGTCGACGTGCCGGCCTGTCTGGCGGCCCATGCGTCGGACGTGCGCCAATGCGCGGTCCCCCGTTCCCAGGACCTGGGCGATGGAATGGGCTTGATCGAGAAGACCGCGGCCGCGGCGACCGGAGCGAGCCGGATCGACCTCACGGCCGGAATCTGCCCAGGAGCCGGCGCGTGTCCGGTGGTGATCAACAACATGATCGTGTACCGGGATGGCCATCACCTGACGGCGACGTTCTCGCGGACGCTGGCGCCCCTCCTCGACCGACGCCTCCGGGCGCTCGGCATCACCTGACGTCGAGCCGATGTCCGTGGCGGCTCAAGCCCGTGTCCGGTCGCGTCGCCTCGCGCCGGCTTCCGCCCTTGGTGGCCGACACACCCTCCTGATTTCCGAGCCCAAGCCGGGTATATACGAGTGATATATCCGACAAATCAGGTGTTTGCGGGACCTCTCCCCCGCCGGGGCCCCGATGTGTTGGCTAGAAGCGCCAGCGGGTTGCGCCGCCAGGCTCGGTGGTGAGCACACCGAAGACGGTCGTCGGGGTGAGCGCATAGAGGTCCCACGGCGGCGGCCCGGCGCTCGGTGCGCTGTAGTCGTAGGTGAACGCTCCGTCCTTGACCACCGCCGGCCAACCCTGGTCGGCGTAGCGCTTGGCCAGTCGCTCGAGCGTCCCTTGGTCGGTCATTCTCGCGGCGGTGCCTTCCAGCACGAGGTCGATGCCGATCAGCGACATCGAGATCACGCAGTTGGCATTCCTGGCGATGTTCCGGCTCTTGCGCGTCCCGCTGCCGCTCACGAAGTAGACCTTGCCGCTGTCCCACAAGGCGCCAACGCCGGCCAGGTGCGGCCGACCGTCAGGGCCGGTCGTGGCCAGGAACGGTGTCTGGATCTGCGGCTCGGCCGACTCCAGTGCCTCGAGCGCTCGCGACCAGGGAATCGGCTCCAGGTGGTAGAGATCGGCGAGGTTCTTCTGGTCCATTGTCGTGACTCCTCCGATCAGTCGATCGCTTCGGCGAGCTCCACGATGATCCCTTCGGGGCCACGGATGTAGCACAGCCGATAGGTGCTCTCGTATTGCTCGAGCTGGCCGATAAGGTCGTACCCCTTGGCTTGCACGCGCTGAAGGACGGTGTCGATGCCCTTGACCGCGAACGAGACGTGGCGGATGCCGAGGGCGTTGGCCGGCGCGCTCGAGTCGCCGGACACTGCCGCGGGCTCCTGAAACGTGCTTAGCTCAACCCGGCCCTGGCCGCCGGGCGTGCGCATCATCGCAATGCCCGCTCGGACACCCTCGAGCCCAATGACCCGATCGACCCACGAACCCTCGACGTGCGCCTCGCCATCGAGCTCCAGTCCCAGCTCGGTGAAAAACGCCATCGCCCCGGCGAGGTCGTTGACGACGATGCCCACGTGGTCCATGCGCTCGATCGTCATGACGGACCTCCCTGCTGCTCGATCAGAAGCCGATCGCCCCTGGAATGAGGATCACCGTGATCCGGTCCTGGGCGACCTCGCCGTTCAGGATGATCATCTTGTTGATCGAGCTGGGAATGCCGTAGGCGTCCTGGAGGCGGGCCGATTCGAGCGGGTAGCTGTACTCCTCGATCCGTCGGAATCCGGTTTCCAGATCGGGCACGATCTTCTGTGATCCGACGGCGAGGATGACCTTGCCGGCGCCACTGATGATCGGGCCGAGCTGGCTGCCCCCGAACGATACGATCACCATCTCGCCGTGAACGGTGACCGCGTGGGCGCTGCCGAGCCAGTACTCGGGCGCGGCGCCCAGCCGCCGGATCTCGGGCCCCTGGGTCGCCCGGTCCATCGAGCGCAGGCGCGGACGGATGGCGTCGTAGCGGCCTGAACCTTCGATTTCGGCGGTCACGCCGATCTGCTCGAGCGTCTTCGAAGCGCCCTGGCCGACCTCGGCCCCTTCGGGAATAAGGGCCAGGACCTTGCGCCGGGCATCGTCGAAGTCCGCCGCGATCTCGACCGTGAAGCCACGTTCCCGAAGGGCCTCCGCGGTCTGCTCGATGACGGCCGGCTCGGCCGGCTCGTTGAAGGCGGGGTTGGTGGCTTTGGAGGGCTGGCGATCGATCGTGAGTTGCATTGCGGTTCCTTCGATGAGCGGCATCCGAACGTAGTTGCATCCGCAACTATAGCACGCTCAACGAAGGTCGGCGGCAGGGGCTGTGGCGACGCCCTCGGCCTCGGCCGCGCTCGGGTCGAACAGGCGGATCACGGACCGCCAGGTCGCCATGAAGATCGCGATCAGGGGCACGACCAGGAACATCCCGATCAGTCCGCCGATCGCGGCGCCGGCCGGGGCCGCCAGCAGCACGATCGCCGGGTGGATGCTGACCGTCTTGCCCAGCACCAGCGGCGCGACGAAATTGCCGATCACGATGTTGATCACGACCGTGAAGATCGCCATCAGCGCGATCGTCGCGGGGCTGCCGAAGGCGATCGCGATCAGGAAGCCGAGGCCGGTGGCGACCGCCCCGCCGATGTACGGGATGAAGCCACCGAAGAACGTCAGCACGCCGACCGGCAGGGCCAGGGGCAGGCCAAGCACGGTCATCATCACGGCCTGGAGCGTTCCGGCGACGACCGAGACGAGCCCGGTGCCAAGCGTGCTGCCGTTCAGGATGTGGGCCGCCTTCGCGCCCGATTCCCCGACGATCTGGCGCCGATCGGCCGGGATCCGGGCGAGCAGGGCGCTCCACCATCCGCCGCCGTCGCGAACGAGGAAGAAGGTCAGGAGCGCGGCGATCACCAGCGCGACGCTGATCGAGGCGCTGTTCGAGACGATCAACCCGGCGTTGTCGACGAGGGTCGGGCCGATCGTGCTGACCAGATCCGGCGGGCTCGTGCCCAGGTGGATGTCGACCGCGCCCTGGCTGGCCGCCTGGAGGATTTGTGGCAGCTGCTGGATCACCGTCACGATCGTCACGGCGAGGATGAGCGTTACGACGACCGCGCTGACAACGGTCACGGCAAGGGCGGCCGCCGTTCGGCCCAGGCCGCGCCGGACGAGCCCATCCCAGGCCGGGTGCATCGCGCAGGCAACCACGAGGGCGATCACGACCGGAGCGCTGAGGAACGGCCCGACGAGGGCCATGATCCCAACGGCCACCACGGCCACGAGCACCAGCCCGCGCCAGCTCCATTGGGCCACGCGGTCCAGCCAGACCGGGACGGGCCCCGTCTTGATCGTGGCGTCGCTCGACGGCTCGTGGCCGAGCACCCGGGTCAGGGTCGGCAGGAAGGCGAGCACGGTCGCCGCGACGGGCACGGCCAGGAACAGCCCGGCGATCCCGAACAGGGCCGCCGCCGCTGGCACGACCACCAGGATCAAGGCCGGATGGATCCGTGGAGCCCGGTGGTAGACGAAGCGAGCCAGGGCCCAGCGCAGGACCAGCGCCGTGATCGCGATCAGGACGAGCAGCACAATGGCCGCTGGGACCCCGCCCGTGGCATAGGCCATCACGACCACAACGATCGTCGTGAAGAAGGCCCCGACAAAGGGCACGAACCCGCCCAGGAAGACGAGCACGCCGAGCGGACCGGCCATCGGCACGCCGAGCAGCAGGAGCCAGATTGTCACGGTCACGCCGTTCACGAGCGCCGTGAGTCCGGTCGAGCGCAGGTAGTCGCCGACTTCGATGAGCGCCGTCGAGGCCGTCGCCGTCAGGCTCTCGGACTGCCAACTCGCCAGACCACCGGTCAGGCCGGCCCAGGCACGGTCTGCGTCGGCGAGCAGGTAGAAGGTCAGGAAGCCACCCAGGACCAGGACCGCGACGACCGTCCCGACCGGGCCGACGAGCTGGCTGACCGCATCAGAGAACCAGCCCTGGACGCCGTTGGCGAGGCGCGCGGTCGAGTCCAGGACCGGCTGCGGCAGGCCGGCCTGGGCGAGCCGACGCAGGACGCCATCGACACCGACGTTCGCCGCGTCGATCACGCGCCCGAGGTACGGCTCGAATGCCAGGACGATGACCAGCACCAGGGCGATCACCGTGGCGAGCGCGGCGAGGGTCCCGATGGCGGCCGCCCGGCCCGAGGGCCACGACCGATCGACGCGCAGGTACCGGACGAGCGGGAAGACGGTCGCGCCGATGACCGCACCGACCAGGACGGCCATCGTCACGGTCGACAGCCTAAGGGCCAGCTCGCCGCACACGGCACCGAATGCCGCGATGACCAGGACCCGCCAGCTGAGCGCGGTCATCCGGCGGAGCCAGGCCGGCACGAGCTCGCTCTCCCGCGCGATCGCCGCCGTCAGCCCGCGCTCGGTGGGTCCATTGGTCTCGTCGGGCATTGCCTGTGCGGTGGCCTCCTAGGTTCCGGGTCCCTCGGCGTCGGCGAACGCCCAAAGGTCCAGGGCGTCGAGGTCGATCGCATCCACCCCGTTCGTCGCCAGGGCCGCGGCGATCTGGGCGCGATGCTCGGTCGCGTGGTGGATCGCCTGGGCCACGACCGTCGAGCGAGCCGGCAGGTCGGACGTCTGGCCGGCGAACCCGGCCGGCCCGTCAGGCCGTGCTGCCTGCGCTCGAATCCGCGCATCGTAGGACGCACAGTCGGCGGCCAGCTCGACCAGCCCGGCTGCCGTCGCCGGCGAGGCAGCGCGTTCGGGCCGGGGCCCACCCTCGAGCCGCGTGGCGTAGCGATCGGCTGCCGACACCAGGTGGTCGAGGATCAGCACCACCGTCCACTCGTTTCGCGGCGACGCGAGGTTCAGCGAATCGACCGGAAGCTCGGTGAGCCGGGCCATCAGCGCCGCGTTCGCCCAGGCCATGTGGCGCAGGAGCCGATCGAGGGTGGGATCGGTCGTCGAGTCACTCATGGGGGTGCCTCCGAATCTCGTCGCCGGGCCGGATCGTGCCGCCCCGGATCACTCGTGCGTTCAGTCCGCGCATCCGGCAGGCCCGGCCGGCGGGCGAGTTGATCCAGCGCAGCGCCTCGCTGCCAAACCTGGCGCTGAACTTGGCGCAGCCGGTGTGCGGCTGTGGGCTGACTTCGATCAGGGCGCTGCCGATCTCCAGCCGGCTGCCGGCGGGTAGCCCAGCCACGCTCAGGTCGAAGTCGACATAGACCTGGTCGCCGGCCAGTGGCCAACGCGAGCGATCGGGCTCGATGGCCGCCAGGACCCGGACATTGATCAGGGTCAGCTGGACGGCCGGATCGGCTCCGTCAGGCTTGGCGGCGTTCCCGCGGGCCAGCCACGTGTCGCCCACCAGGCCCAGCCCGGGATCGACGACCGCCTCGACCAGCACTTCGCGCTCATCCACGGCCGGCCGCCGAACGAGGAGCTCGACTCGTCCTCGGTCGGCGGGCGCAGCCCGAACCGAATCGAGGTGGGCATCGAGGATCGAGCTCGTCGCCGTGGCCATCGAGGGCAGTATCGCAGGGGCTTCGCCGGCCGGTTCGGGTCTCCCCGCGGAACCAATCGTCAGATTGCATCGTCCAACGGGTGTTCGACGACATCAGGATCGGCTCAACACCAGGGATGGCATGGCTCGAATCGGCATCCTTCTCCTGCTCATCGGATCGATTCTCGGCGCGTGCTCGTCGCCGTCCGGCGGCGCGACTGCGTCGCCGGCGAAGGGTGCCGGCGCATCCCCCTCTCCGATCGACTGGCCCGGGCCGTCGGCCTCGGCGTTTCCGGCGGAGGTCGAGGGACTGCCGGTGATCAGCGTTGCGAGTGCCGGCGCGCTGCTCCAGTCGGGCCGGCTCGACGGCCAGGCGGTCGCGGTCGCCGGCTACTACGACGAGATGGCGCTGCCGTGCCCGTACCCGGGGCGCTACATCGGCCCACTCGAGAGCTGGTGCCGGTCGGTGGCCTTCACCGATCAGCGCGCGGATGCTCAACTCTGCCAGTCGAGCGGTTCAAGTGCGATGAGTTGCCGTGAGCCGTCCGAGACAAACCTGGCGCCATTCTTCATGAGCGAGACGAGTGGCGACGCCTTCTCATGGTTGACGGGCGGGGCGACAGGCGAGCCGGCTGCCCTGGTGGTCATCGGTCACGCCGGTGACCCTCGGCAATGGCAATGCACCGCGGCAACCCAGAACGCCTGTGCGACGGCCTTCGTCGTCGACCGCATCGCCTGGGCCAATGGCCACGCGGTCCCCGCGTCGGTTCCGCAGACCGGCGACCAGCAGACGGGTGCGCCAATCGCACCGAGGATGACCCTTGCCCAGGTTGGGGC
>DATGGC010000051.1:0-6474 GCA_035308745.1 Candidatus Limnocylindrales bacterium
GTCGAGGTCGACGGCCGGGTGGTCGAGGGCCGCGAGGGCCAGACGATCCTCGAGGTCTGCCGCGACAACGGGATCGAGATCCCGACCCTGTGCTACGAGCCCAAGCTGCCCGGCTTCGGCGCCTGCCGGATGTGCGTCGTCGAGGTCGAGGGCGAGGAGCACCCGCACATCTCCTGCTCGCGCACGGCCGAGGCAGGGATGAAGGTCGCCACCCAGACCGAAGAGGTCCGCCGCCTCCGGGCGACCAACCTGGAGCTGATCTTCAGCGACCACAACGCCTACTGCCTGCCGCCCTGCCAGAACAAGTGCCCCAGCCACATCGACATCCCGGGCTTCCTCAAGCAGAACGCCGAGGGCAACTGGCGCGAGTCGAGCCGGATCTTCAAGCGGACCATCCCGTTCCCCTCCGTCCTCGGACGGGTCTGCCCGGCGCCGTGCGAGGAGCACTGCCGGCGGGACGAGGTCGACGAGGCGATCGCGATCCGTGACAGCCACCGCTACGCCGGCGACCAGGTCCTCAAGGCGATGCTCAACGAGGGGATCGATCCGCCGGTGCCGTTCGAGGTCCAGCCCAAGACCGGCCGCCGGATCGCCGTCATCGGCTCCGGCCCGGCGGGCATGTCGGCGGCGTACTACCTCTTGATCGCCGGCCACGACGTGACCGTCTTCGAGCGCGACCCGGCCCCGGGCGGCATGCTCCGCTACGGGATCCCGCAGTACCGCCTGCCCAAGGTCGAGGTCCTCGAGGCCGAGTACGAGAGCGTCACCCGGCTGGGTGGCCGGATCGAGTGCAACCAGGGTCTGGGCCGCGACTTCACCCTCGACGACCTCCAGGGCCAGGGCTACGACGCCGTCCTGATCGCGATCGGCTGCTACGACACGAACAAGCTGGGCATCCCCAACGAGGACGCCGACGGCGTGCTCGACGGCCTCGAATACCTCCAGACCGCGACCCTGGGCCTGGCCTACCCCGGCCATGCCGGCAAGCGGATCGTGGTCATCGGCGGCGGCTTCACCTCGATGGACTGCACCCGGACCTCGGTCCGCCAGGGCGCGGCCGAGGTGACCCTGGTCTATCGCCGGGACATGAAGGACATGCCCGCCTCGGACGAGGTCCACGAGGCGATCGAAGAGGGCGCCACGGCCATCTTCCAGGCCGCGCCGGTACGCGTCCTGGCCGACGACAAGGGCCACGTCAGCGGGGTCGAGTTCATTCGCCAGAAGCTGGGCGAGCCGGATGCCTCCGGCCGCCGCCGGCCCGAGCCGGCGCCGGGCACCGAGTTCACGATCGAGTGCGATCGGGTCCTCCTGGCAATCGGCCAGGGCCCCGACCTGAGCTGGTTCGGGTCGGGCTCGGACGGCCTGACGGCGACCAAGCAGCGCCGGCTCAAGGCCGACGCGGTGACCTTCGAGACCGGCCGGCCCGGTGTCTTCGGGACGGGCGACGTCCGGATCGGGGCGGCCACGGTCGTCGCCGCGATCGCCGAGGGCCGGCGCAGCGCCTATGCCGTCGACGCGTTCGTCAAGGGCCTCGACCTGAGTGCCCTCAAGACCCGCCAGACGCTGGCCGAGCCGCAGCCCGAGTTCCTCTCGATCGTGCCCTTCACCAGCGAGGTCAAGGAGCCCCGCTACCGGCTCAAGGCGATGGACGCCGAGCTGCGCAACAAGAGCTACGTCGAGTACGAGATCCCCTACAGCCGGGCCGAGGCGGTCGCCGAGAGCACTCGCTGCCTGCAGTGCACCTGCGAGGCGATCGGCTTCTGCGACCTGCGCCGCCTGGGGATCGAGTACGGCACCACCCTGCCGACCCTCGAACCGGCCTTTCACCAGGGCGCCGGCTACCGCAGCGTGTCGGAGAACCGGTTCACGGGCATCAACCACGACTACATCCGGGATGACAGCCACGCATTCATCCTGCGCGAGCCGTCGCGCTGCATCGACTGCGGCCGATGCGCCCAGGTCTGCTCCGAGGTCGTCGGCGCGGCGTGCTACGACTTCATGCGGATCGGCTTCGACACGCTGGTCACGACGCCGCTCGACATGAGCCTCAACGACACCCCCTGCGTCTCGTGCGGGCGCTGTGCCGAGACCTGCCCGACGGGCGCCCTGATGCCCAAGCCGCGGGTGCTCCAGAAGTACGAAGTGGACGAGAGCCGCTGCATCCTGTGCGGCATCTGCGTCGACGCCTGCCCGTACGATGCCCTGCGCGACGGGGCCGACTTCGAGCTGGCCCACGCCAGCCGGCAGGAGCCGACGATCGACCTGATGGCCCTGGCGATGATCGACCGGGACACCGAGATGACCTACGTCCGGCGCGAACGCGACTGGCTCGACCGGGCCCGCGCCGACGGCCGGATCGTGGACCCGGGCCGGCTCCTGCCGGTCCTGCCCGCGGCGATCGTGGCCGAGCTCGGGGCGAGCGCGGGCCAGGGCAACGGGCACGCCGACGGGCACAGCAACGGGCATTCCAACGGACACGCCGGCGGTGGTGCCGGCGCGGGATCGGGTCACGCTCACACGAAGTAGCTGATCCTGGACGGTCGGGTCGGAGGGGTGCCGATCCGGACGCCCGGCACAAGAGGAGAGAGGAGTCGCGTGGCGATACCGAGCGCGGTGCCATTCATCAACCTGGGCTGGGATGACGTGTTGTTCATCATCCTGAGCGTGGTGATGATCGGCTCGGCACTGCTCGTGGTCACCCTGCGCGACATCATCCGCTGCGGCCTGGCGATGATGGTCAGCTTCGCCGCCCTGGCCGGCCTGTACGTGCTGATCGGCGCGCCGCTGGTGGCCGCGGCCCAGGTCCTGGTCTACATCGGCGCGATCAGCGTCCTGGTCCTGTTCGCGATCATGCTCACCCAGACCAAGGCCGCACCGGCCCGGCTCGTCTTCCAGACCCAGGCCGTGCCCGCGGCGATCGCCGCGGCGGTCCTCGCCCTGCTCATCGCGCTGACCGTCGGGGCGACCAACTGGAACGCCGTGGATGCCCCGATCCGGGTGGGCACGGCCATCCTGGCCCAGGTCCTGTTCGACCAGTACGTGCTGCCCTTCGAGATCGTCAGCGTGCTGCTCCTGGCCGCGGTGATCGGCGGGATCTTCCTGGCCAAGCGCGAGAAGGACAGCTCGATTTGAGCCACTCGCTCGATGCCTACCTGGTCCTGGCCGGCATCCTGTTCTCGATCGGCACGTTCGGCTTCCTGGCCCGGCGCAACGCGATCAGCATGCTGATGTCGATCGAGCTGATGCTCAACGCGGTCAACCTCACGATCATCGCCTTCGGCGCGTTCATCGCCTCGCTCAAGGTCCAGGGCTCGGTGATCGCCCTGATCGTGCTGGCCGTGGCCGCGGCCGAGGCAACCGTCGGCCTGTCGATCGTGATCGCGATCTTTCGCAACAAGAAGACGCCGCTCGTGGACGAGTACGACACGATGCGCGACTAGGCGCCGGTCATGCCCTACGACACCCTGATCCCGCTCATCGCGATCCTGCCGATCGCCGGCTTTGCGTTCACCGCGCTCTTCGGCCGGCGGATCCAGGCCCAGTACGGCAAGCTCGCCGCGAGCGCCGTGCCGATCGCCATGGTGGCCCTGGCCTGGGTGGCCGCGATGATCGTGGCCTACGGCGCGATCACCGGCGCGGCGCCGTTCGGCGAGCACGGCCACGGGGTCACCTTCTGGCAGTGGATCCCGGCCGGCCAGTTCACCGTCTCGACCGGCTTCTTCGTCGACGCCCTGACCGCCTGCCTGCTGATCGTGGTGACCACGATCGGCCTGCTCGTCCACATCTACTCGGTCGGCTACATGAGCCACGACGGCGGCTACTGGCGCTTCTTCGCCTACCTCAACCTGTTCATGTTCTCGATGCTCCTGCTGGTCCTGGCCGACAGCTTCCTGGTCGTGTTCGTGGCCTGGGAGCTGGTCGGGCTGAGCAGCTACCTGCTGATCGGCTTCTGGTTCCCGCGCCACAGCGCGGCCCTGGCCAGCAAGAAGGCGTTCATCGTCAACCGCGTCGGGGACGTCGGATTCATCCTCGGAATCATGCTCATCTGGACCAGCCTGCACACCCTCAACATCCAGGAGGTCCTGGCCCAGATCGGCACCCTGGACCACAACACGATCAGCTGGATCGCCCTGCTGGTCCTGTGCGGCGCGGTGGGCAAGAGCGCCCAGTTCCCGCTCCACGTCTGGCTGCCGGACGCGATGGAGGGCCCGACCCCGGTGTCCGCCCTGATCCATGCCGCGACGATGGTCAACGCCGGGGTCTACCTGGTCGCCCGGACCAGCCCGATCTTCGCCCACACCCCGGAGATCATGGTGGTGGTCGCCGCGATCGGCACGTTCACCGCGATCCTGGCCGCCTCGATCGCCTTCACCCAGACCGACATCAAACGGGTCCTGGCGTACTCCACGTTGTCCCAGCTGGGCTACATGTTTGCCGCCCTGGGCGTCGGGGCGTGGACCGCGGCGATCTTCCACCTGATGGCCCACGGCTTCTTCAAGGGCCTCCTGTTCCTCGATTCGGGCTCGGTGATCCACGCCGTCCACGACGAGCAGGACATGCGCAAGATGGGCGGCCTGTCCAAGAAGATCCCGATCACTTACTGGACCATGCTGATCGGCTCCATCGCGATCTCGGGCATCCCGCCCCTGGCCGGCTTCTTCAGCAAGGACGAGATCCTGGGCGAGGCGTTCAAGAACGGCTTCCTGTGGGTCTGGGCGATCGGCTTCCTCGTTGCCGGGATGACCGCCTTCTACATGTTCCGGCTGATCGGCCTGACCTTCTGGGGCGAGAGCCGGGTCGACCCGGCGGTCGAGCCCGAGATCCACGAGTCGGGCCGCTGGATGACCGTCCCCCTGCTGCTCCTGGCGATCCCCACGATCCTGGTTGGCGCATTGCTCGGCCTGCCGTTCGGGGCCAGCCGGCTCCAGGGCTGGCTCGAGCCGGTCTTCGCGCCGGCCGTCGCCCTGGGCAAGCCCGAGCAGCCCTTCGCCCTGTTCGGGATCGACGGTGGCCTGATCCTGGCCAGCGTCGCGGTCGCCAGCCTGGGGATCGCCCTCGCCTGGCGCCTGTTCGGGGTGAGCATCGGGCCGCTCCAGCTCAAGTCGCGGCCGGCCACGGTCAATGCCATCGCCAACGCCAACGGCGCGACCCGGTTCCTGTACCGCGCGTCGCTCAACAAGTGGTGGTTCGATGACCTCAACGACCTGCTCTTCATCCAGGTCGGCGGGCGGATCGCCTACGGCCTGTGGTGGTTCGACCGGAACATCGTCGACGGGGCCGTGAACGGGACCGGCCGGGTCGTCAGCTCGGCCGGCGGGGGCCTGCGCCGGATCCAGACCGGCCGGGTCCAGAACTATGCCCTGGGAATCGCCGTCGGGCTGATCGTGATGGCCGCCGCCTACCTGGTCATCGCGGGCGGCAAGTGAGCATCGCCAACGTGCCCTTGATCAGCCTGATCACCTTCGTGCCGTTGATCGGCGCGCTGGTCGTCGCGTTCCTGCCCCGCAGCCAGCCCGGCGCGATCAGGATCACGGCGCTCGTCTTCGCCCTGGTCTCGTTCGGCCTGTCACTGCTCCTGCTGATCGGCTTCGACCCGACCAACCCGGCCTTCCAGTACCAGGAGGTTCACGACTGGATCCCCGTCTTCGGGATCCAGTACAAGGTCGGCGTCGACGGCCTGTCGGTCCTGCTCGTGGTCCTGACCACGACCCTCAGCTGGATCAGCATCCTGGCCTCGTTCCGGCCGATCAAGGAACGGCTCAAGGAATACATGATCTCGTTCCTGATCCTCGAGGTCGGCCTGATCGGCGTGTTCGTGGCCCTCGACCTGTTCCTGTTCTACATCTTCTGGGAAGTCGTGCTGGTCCCGATGTACCTGATCATCGGGATCTGGGGCGGCTCGAACCGGATCTACGCCACGATCAAGTTCGTCCTGTACACCCTGGTCGGCTCCCTTCTGATGCTAGTCGCGATCCTGGCCACCGGATTCAGCTACCAGAGCACCACCGGCTCGTGGGTCGGCGCCTTCGACTTCGTCAACCTGCAGCACTTCGCGGCGACGACCGGCTTCGCCAGCAACCTCCAGATCTTCGCGTTCCTGGCCTTCTTCCTGGCCTTCGCGATCAAGGTCCCGATGTTCCCGTTCCACACCTGGCTGCCCGACGCCCACGTCGAGGCGCCGACGGCCGGCTCGGTGATGCTGGCGGCGATCCTGCTCAAGCTGGGCGCCTACGGCTTCATCCGCTTTGCGCTACCCCTCTTCCCGGCCGCGGCCAAGGCCTTCGGGCCGCCGATCATCGTGCTCAGCCTGATCGCGATCATCTACGGCGCGATCGTGGCCCTGGTCCAGCCCGACTGGAAGAAGCTGATCGCCTACTCGTCGGTCACCCACATGGGCTTCGTGACCCTGGGCATCTTCATCTTCCAGGAGCAGGGCCTCCAGGGCGCGATCCTGCAGATGGTCAACCACGGCCT
>DATGGC010000052.1:0-29449 GCA_035308745.1 Candidatus Limnocylindrales bacterium
GAGGAGGACGATCGCCAGGAGCCAAAGCCCGCTTCCCGCCCGGTTGGCGGCCCTCACTCCCCTCATCGGCTGAGCATCCACCCGCCAGACGGCGGGCACAAGCCTTGGGTGCATACTCGGACCGTACCGCTGGAGGTACCACTGTGGTTGCTCGAGGGGGACCGGTCGTGCGTCGTTGGTTGGCAGCAGGACTGCTGGCTCCGTTCTTGATCGCCGGGTGCATCGGGTACGCCCCCGACGGCGATGGATGGTTCCGCAATGAGTCGGCCCAGCCGGTAACGATCACCATCGAAGAACCCCCCTCGGGGTTCTTCGGGAGCTCCATCACCACGGTCCAGGAGATTCCGCCCTGGCAAAAGGGGTGGTGCTACGCCGGCGGCATCTTCTTGGGTGGCGGGCCTGGGGAGATGGCCATCTCGGTGACCGGAAGCGGGTTGCCCTCGCCCGCATCAACAACCATCCCGACTCCGATCGTTCCCCCGACGAACGTCGGCGTGCTCATCGATGCGTCCGGTGTCGTCCACTTCACCTCGGCGACGCCAAAACCCGACAAGGGCTCCTGCCAGATGTACCGGGAGATCTTTCCGACGAGCTCGCCTTAGGGGGTCAGGTCAAGAACGTTGTCTGCCGCCGTCGCCCTCCGGGGGTGACGACCCGGACCCTCGGCGGCGGGCGACGGTCGGGACCTCGAGCCACCCCTCCGCGACGGCTCTTGCGGAGAGCTCCGCACGCGACTCAATGCCGAGGCGCTCGAACATGCGCCGCAGGTGGCCCTCAACGGTCTTGGTCGTGATCGCCAGCGCCGCGCCGATCTCGCCGTTCGAGCGGCCACCGACGACGAGTCGGGCGATCTCTTGCTCGCGGGTCGTGAGCGTCGGGTCGATTGTCCTGGCGCCGGGTGAGGCCGGGACGGCCTCGCCGAGGCCGGCCGCTCGGATGGCGGCCACGAGCTCCGACATCGGCGCGGTCTTGAGCACGAGCGAGGTCGCGCCCAGCCGATACGCCGCTGCCGCGTACTCGGCCTGCGCGAACGCGGTGAGCACGACAATCGCCGGTCGCCGGGCCGCGCCGCGATGGCGCTCCAGGAGTTGGAACCCGGTCTCCTGCCCGAGGCGAATGTCCAGGAGCAACACGTCCACGAGAGCAGGGTCGAGGAGCGGCTCGGCCAGGCCAAGCGATGCAGCCGTTCCGGCAATCTCGATCCCCGGGTACTCGCGGAGGAGCGCAGCCATCCCGTCGCGGACGACAGGGTGGTCGTCCACGATCGCGACACGAATGGGGCGGGGCTCGGCCGTCATGTCGCCGCGGCTCAAGCGCCCTGGGTCGCTGGGCTGCCTGCGCCCGTGGACCACACGACGCGGACCCGCGTCCCGCCCCCGGGTCGGTCGGCGACCGTTAGCTCGGCCCCGAGCTTCGCCGCGCGCTGCGCCATGGTGAGGAACCCGAGGTGGCCGGGGCTGGCCGGTCTCGCCAGGGCGTCCGCGCCGACGCCAGAACCGTGGTCCTCGACCTCGAGTTCGGCCGAGCCTGCCTGGGCGTGGAGACGGACCGTGATCGGAGGCCGGCCGTGCTTGATGGAGTTAGCGACGGCTTCCTGCGCGATTCTGAACAGCCCGAGCTCGACGTCGTAGGGCAAGCGCTCCTCTCCTTCGTGCCGGAGTTCGATGTCGATCCCCGCCGCGGCCCGTACCTCGCCGACAAGCGCCTCGAGCGCAGCGGCGAGCCCGAGGTCGTGGATGACCGGCAAGCGGAGGTCCGCGCAGATCGCCCGCAGCCGGTCGATCGCGCCACGCAGCGAGGAGGCGGCGTCGTCCTCGCCCGCCCGATCGAGCCGGTGGACCAGCATTGAGAGGTCCTGGATCACGTCGTCATGGATGTCCGCGGCGATTCTCGCTCGCTCTGACTCGCCCTCGTCCACCACCAGACTCCGGTCGCGCGCTTCCCGGGCGGCCTCGCGGGCGACGGGCAGGACGGCGACGACCCGGGTGATGCCCACGACTACGAACCAGACGACGAGCGGCTGGACCAACGGCGTCCTCGTGACAGCCGCGAGCGGGGTGAGCGTCACCGCGGGCAGCGTCGCGGTAACGGCGGTGTCCCCGGCGCGGAGCACCGCCGCGAGCCGGCTCGAGCTGGTCAGGCGGCCGGCGTCGCGCCGGAGCTGCGCCGCGAGGACGAGCGCAGGCACGAGGAGAATCGCCGAGGCAAGGGCCCAACGCAGGATGGAAACGACACCGCGCTCCATGCCCGTTGTGGCCGCCACTGCGCCGACTAGGGCGGCGGCCAAGGCGAGGACCGTGGACGCCAGGATCGACCGGCGCCGAGTCTGGGGAGTAGCAATGAGCTGGGCGAAGGCCACGGCGCCCACGAGCGCGGCGGCGGCGACCAGCACGCTCGTCAGCACGACGAGTACCGGGGTCAGCGTGAGGTACGCGGGCAGCAGGAATAGCGGCGAGGCCGCGGCCGCGAGGAGCGGCAACGCAACGGCCAGGGCCGGCTTTCGGGCAAGCCTGCGGTAGCCGAGCCAGCAGAGGCCCACGAGGCAGAACAGGCCGGCCGCGGTGAGCGCCAACCCGCTCTCCCCGAGGCGGTCCATGGCCCAATTGGACTGAAAGACCTGCGACCCCGTGCCGAGGTACTGCGGCGGGAGCGGCGACGGCAGCTCGCCCGGCTTGGCCATGTAGATGAAGTACGGCAGCGCCGCCGCGGCGGTCTGCTGGGCGTCGTCCGCCCCGGGCGCGGTGTAGACCTGCTCATCCGGCCCGTCCCTGTTCACGAACACGTCTGCGGCGACGACGATGAAGCCAGGCTCGATGCCCTCGAACCAAGCGAGGCCGCCGGGATGCACGGAGGCGACCACCAGCATCTGCCTGCCGGCGCCGTCGTGCGAGAACCCGTAGGTGAACCCCGGGTCCACAACCCCTGCTTCATATGCCGCGACGCCCGCGATCCCCGAGGCGGCGAGGATCGCCAGCGCCAGCAGGCTGAGGCTGCGCACGTTCATGTCGTTGGACGCTAGCACCCCAGCGTCCGCTCGAAACGACGGGAGAACCCGCAACAGGATCCCGCTCGTCCCGACGGGGCGAGACGGGCTCCGTGGCTGGCGAGCGACGGTCATCTGAGCCTGTCGCGCACGGACCCTGAATTTCGGCGACCGGCGAGCCAGAATGCAACGATGACGGCTGGCGCTTCGGGCTGGCAGAACTTCTACCTGATGGTTGGCGGAGCCGCGGCCGCGCTGACCGGGCTGATCTTCGTCGCCGTGTCGCTCCACACCCGCTCGATCATGGGCAACCAGCTCCATCGCGACCGGGCCTGGGCCAGCGTCGTATCGCTGATCTCACAGCTGTTCGTGGCCGTAGCGGTGCTCGTCCCGGCCCAGCCATCGTGGGCCCTCGGCATCGAGGTCGAGCTGGTGGCGCTCTTCTGGGTCTATCGGACCGCATGGGTGGCACGGTCGTTCGGTCCATCGATGCGCACGGTTGACCGACCCAATACCCGCTGGCAGCTCGAGTGGGTCGTCTGGCTCACGTGGCTCGTGGCGCTGGTTGCCAGCGGCCTCGTCGTGCTGGCTGGGGGCGAGGTTGGGTTCGATCTCCTGGCGCTGGCGATGGTCGGGATGTTCCTGTCCGCCGTCTGGAACGCCTGGGTGCTCATCTCCGAGGTGGCTGACTAACGATGGCCCCGCTCGGGCACCCGCGGCACCGTGACCCAGCACGACGGCTGGTCACCCTGGTAGCCGCCCTGGCCCTCGTGGTCGCCTGTGGCCCGAGCCAGACAATCGTCAGCGCGTCGATCCCCGGCCCCAGCCAGGCTTCGGGCGCTCCGTCGACGACCCAGACCCTGCCAACAAATGCCGAGGGACCGACGGAATCACCCGAGCCCACCAGCCCGCCCGAGCCGCCGACGGCCGAGCAGCTGATCGAAGCCGACCTGGCGTCGGGCGCGATCGACGAGCCGACCAGCCTGCTGTACCGCATCGAGGCGATGTTCGGGGCGCCGGAGCTGCCCGCGAAGTACGCGGCAGGTACCCAGGAGGAGGATTCCGCGGCGCTGAACACGGCCAAGCTGGAATTCGATCAGTTCCCGGCCGCCATCCAGCAGCAGGTCAAGCCGTTCATCGTCCGTCCGACAGATCCCGAAAGCGTGTTCTCGCCGAGCGGGGCCGCGGCCTCGCGGGCGGTCGGCCTCGGACCGCCTGAACACGCAGCTGCAGTTGGTGGACGAGGCGTCGCCACGGACCAGCCCGCGTGCGGCTCGGACGGCTGGGCGTCGCTCGTGGACGCCCAGGACAACGTGACCGTCTGGGGCGTCTGTGCGAACGGCCGCAGCACCGCCGACCTGGCCACGGCTGTCGCTGCCATCCAGCAGGTCTACCCGGACGAGGTGGAGCTCATGGGCGACCCCGTGCCCGACACCGGGACGGAAGACGCCGGCGGTGACAGCAACATCGACATCTACCTCGTGGACCAGTGCCACACGCGAGGCGGTCAATGCCAGGAGATCAGTACCGACGCTGCGGCGGACGCCGTAGCGGACGCGCCGTACGACGGCAGCTCGTCGAGTGGCTACATCGAGATGTATCGAAGCTACACCGACCCCGTCGACCAGAAGGACATCCTGGCCCACGAGTTCATGCATATCCTCGAGTTCGCCCACGATTTCGCCGGCCTCTACCAGGGTGGCCAGTCGTATTGGATGGTGGAGGCCACGGCCAAGTGGGCCGAAGAGTATTTCGTGCCCGAGGGCCGGGCGAAGTGGGTGTACCGCTACATCCCGATCTACCAGTTCTCGCCGTATGGCCTGACCACCACCGATGGACACAATGAGTACGCCTCGTTCATCTGGCCGTACTTCCTCGACCAGGTGAACGGTGCCCAGGCCGTGGCCGACGCCTGGAACGCGTTCGACGGCGTGAGCGGGTTCGGCGCCCTCAACGACGCGTTGAACGGTGTGCTCTCGTTCCAGGCCAACTTCAAGATCTTCGCCGCGCGCGCCTGGAACGCGGAGCTCCCGGGCGGCAACGGTGCCAGCGACCCGATCGACCCGCGCTTCCAGGCAGTGGATCCCAGCCTGCCCCAGAAGGACCCCCAGAATCCCAACAAGCGGTCCCTGGCGCCACTCATCAGCGGCGCGCCGGCGCCCGGCAACAAGTACACGGTGCCCGACACCATCCCGCCGCTCGGAGCGCGCTATCGCATCCTCAACGTGCCCCAGGACGTGCACAAGCTCGTCGCGGACTTCTCCGGCATGCAGCCCGCCGGCAGTCTGGACGTCCAGGCATTCATCCACGACAAGAGCGCCCACACTTGGACGCTCAAGCCCCTGCAGACCGGCCAGAACACCTGGTGCATCCCTTCGGACGGGGACATCGACCAGATCCTCTTCGTGCTGGACGACCACGGCTATGTGGCGAACGGCGACGTCGCCGGACAGTGGACCCTCCAGGCGGTCAGTGACCCGTGCACGCCCACGGCCTGGAAGGTGGACGTGGAGAACAAGCCGGGCATTCCCGACCCGCGACCCGCGGCCGGCGCCTATTCGGGACCGGGAGACGTCGAATGCGATGAAATCTCGAGCCCGACCGCCAATCAATGGCATGCCTCCTTCGGCACGGGCTCCCAGGCGGTCAACGGCGTGAACTCGATCGACATCACCACCGGCCCGCCCGCGATCGTCAGCGCCATCGTCTCCGGGGACACCTTCAACCTGGGCGACTGGCAGGTGTCCGCAATCGAAGGCAACGTGCAGGTCAACGTCCAGGACCACGGGGGGCAGAACGTGACCATCAGTGCCCATGGCGACAATTTCGAGGAAACCATCGACGCGACGCTCGTCTGCTCGGTGGTCCAGCGCTTCTAGCACTGACAGGCCCGCTGAACGCCAGCGCCCATTCGCAACACAATGGCGGCGATGGCGGACAGCAATATCGAGATCCGGGCAGCGACGCTTGACGACGTGCCGGCGATCCGGAGTCTCCTTGCCGCCCACGGCGATGACGGACCGGCGACCACCGTCGATATCGTTGGGCCCTATCTCGGCCACCTGATCGAGCACGCCACGGCGCTGGTCAGCGCGCGAGCCGGCGAGATCCTCGGGTTCGGGGCGGCGGTCGATACCGGCTTCAGCCGCCACCTGGCGGACCTGTTCGTCCGGCCCGAGCACCTGGGAGAGGGCATCGGTCGGCCGCTGCTGGCGGCGGTTCTGGGGGAGGCGTTCCCGAGGACCACCTTTGCCTCGGCCGATCCGCGAGCGTTGCCACTCTATGTCCGGGCGGGCATGACCCCGCTCTGGCCGTGCTTCTATCTCGAGGGCCGACCCGAGGAGCTGCCCGCGCCAGGCCCGGCGATCACGGTCGCCGCGGCGGCTCCGGCGACCCTCGCTGACCTCGAACGATCCTGGACCGGAGCGAACCGTCCGATCGACCATGCCTTCTGGGCGAGCCAGGCCGACGCCGATCCGTTCGTCGTTTCCGATGGCGGGCAGCCGGTCGCCTTTGGCTACGCTCGCGCTCGGCAGGCCAGCCCGGCCCGGGTCATCGATCGGATGGTGGTTCGACCCGGATCCGCGCCGATCGCGCCGGTCCTGGCGGCGATCCGCTTCGGCGCCCGTGGCTCGGCGATCGTGGTCACCATCCTCGGCCCACATCCGGTCCTGCCGATCCTGCTCGAGGCCCGTTTTCGGATCATCGATCGGGACCAGTTCATGGCGTCCGATCCGGCACTCGTCGATCCGACCCGGCTGCTGCCCAACCCCGGAATGCTCTAGGGACGAGATCGCGTCAGCGGCGAGCGCGCCTCGCCAGATTGACCCAGGCACCGGCCAGGCCAGTTGCTCCAGCGACGCTCAGGACCACGAGGTAGGTCAGTGATGCACTGCCCTCGGTGGGCGCTGCCATGTTCGTGGGTGGCGCGGTAGGTGCCGGCAACGCGACACGGAGCTTCGGGGTCGCGGTTGGTCCTGACAAGGCGGCAGGGGTTGGGGTCGGCGCAGCCGTTGGCGCCACGGTCTGCGTGGGCGTCGGCGTGGGCGTGGGCGTCGGCGTGGGCGTCGGCGTGGGCGTGGCCGTGGGCGTTGCGGTCGGGGTGGGCGTCGCAGTCGGTGTCGGCGTGGGTGTCGGCGTCGGCGTGGGGGTCGGCGTCGGCGTGGGGGGCGGCGTCGGCGTGGGTGTCGGCGTCGGAGCGGCGGCGCAATCCGCGCGCGTGATCGCGTTTGTATCCATCGTGACGGCGCCATCGAGGGCGAGCGCTCGGCCATCGATGTTCACGCCGGTCGTGGCGGTGATCGAAGTCAGGGCGAGGATGTTGCCCGCGAAGCTCGAGTTGGTGCCAAGCGTCGCCGAGCTCCCGATCTGCCAGAACACGTTGCACGACTGAGCCTCGTTGGTGAACAGGACACTGCTCGAGGAGGCCGTGGTCAGGGTCGAGCCGATCTGGAAGACCCAGATCGCATTCGGGTCACCGTGGGCGTCGAGCGTCAGGATTCCGGTCAGGCCGATCGAGCTGGGTGCCCTGTAGACCCCCGGGCCCAGGGTGAGGCCGCCGAGGTCCCCGGCAATGCCCGCGTCGGGCGCCTGACCGACCGCTTCGTTGTAGGCCGCCCTCAGGTCATTCTGGGCCTGGGCAGCGTTCGGATCAGCGGTCGCGATGGTTCCGTTCACCACACCGGGCGGGAATCCAGTGACCGCACTGCCCGGGCTGACGCCGAGGTCGCCGGTGACGAACGTCGAGCCGGTATTTGTGGCAGTCGTCGCCGCGAGCACGGCGAAGGACGATGCCGTACCGAGGTTGATGGTCGTCGCAATCGCCTTGGCCGTCGCTGGCAGGACGATCGTCGTGAGGGCGACGGCCGCTACGGCGATCCGCTGGATCTTGAGCATCCCAATCGGCTCTCTTCCGTGGCGTGGGAGCGTGGCTCGACTGACTCAGACTCACCGGCGCCACGGACCGCACGGCCCGCCGAACGAAGAGGATGTCTAACCTGGGCGGAGGCTACTCGCGCCGTGGCGGTGGACGCTATGGCTCATTCGGACCCGGGGATCCGGAATTAGCCGGGACTCGAGGCCCGCTGGCCTTCGGCGGTCTCGATCCTGCCTGGCTACTTGAGCACGATCTCCGTGGGCCAGGACTTGGCGCCCAGGCTGTCCTGCGGCCGGCCCAGCAGGTAGCCCTGGCCGTACGGGACCGCGAGGGAGCGAAGCGTCTGGAGTTCGGCCGTCGTTTCGATTCCCTCGGCGATGAGGCGAATTGAGCGCTTCCTGGCGAAGTACGACATCCCGGCAATCAGTGCCTGCCTGGCAGGATCCCCGTCGATTCCCCGAACGAGACCGATATCGAGCTTCACGAGGTCGGGTGCGAGCTCGAGGATGTGGCGGAAGCTGGCGTAGCCGGCCCCGGCATCATCAACTGCGAGGCGGACCGTTGATCCAAGCGCTCGGAGCTCCGCCCGAAGGGTCGCGTAGTCATCGATCGCCACGTGCTCGGTGATCTCGATGACGATCGAACGGCCATTCCCTGCAAGGAGCGGCTGGAGCGATCCAGAGCCGATGAACGCCGGCGACGCGTTGAGGCTCAGGTACGCCTCGCGCGGCAGGCATCGCGCTGCGGCGTCCAGGGCCGCCCGCAGCGTCGCGGTCTCGAGCTCGATCGCGAGGCCAGCCCGGTTGGCCGCGGCGAACCGGGCGTCAGGCGGGACACGGTCGGCAAAGCGGGTGAGTGCCTCGTAGCCGGCGACGGCGCCGTTCTCGAGCTCGACGATCGGTTGGAAGAACGGCCGAAAAGCCGCCGTGTCGAGGACGGCCTGGATCACCGCCCGGCCCTCGGCGTCGCGTCGCCGGCCCTCGAGCTTCGGCGCCAGCTGGGCGCCCAGGATTGAGGCGAACGTGGCGAGGGCCGGGACGTGCTCCACGAGCGCGGCGGCGGTCAGCGGATCATGGCTCCCGATGCCCACGACCCCGACGATCCCTCGAGCGCCGCGCAGGGGCGCGTAGGCCATTGAGCGCAGCCCCGTCGAAGTCACGGCCTCGCTCCAGAACCCATCTTCCGGTTGAGGCCGCCAGTCCTCGAACCAGGGGCCGCCAGAGCCTCGCTCGAGGAGGTAAGTGAGCCGGCTCGGAGGGATCGCCCGGCCGGGCATGAAGGTCGGCCGGAGGCGCCCGGTCGCCGCCAGGATCGCCCCTTCGGTCTCATCGAGCCACGCGGCCCAGGTGGACTCGACGCCCGGGAGCTTGCCGATCACGGCGCAGGCCTCCGCCGCGGCCTCTTCCACCGAACCAGCAGGATCGATCTGCGCGAGCGCTGATTCGATCGCTTCGCGCTCGTGGGCATCCCGGGCGCTTGAACGCTCGAGCGCGCGCTCGTGGGTGACATCGCGCTCGACCTGGACGTAGCTGGCGACCTGGCCAGCGCTGTCATGGATCGCGGAGATCACCGCCTCGATCTCGATCAGGGTGCCGTCCTTGCGCCGGTTGACGATCGTCCCGGTCCATGTCCTACCCGCGGCCGCCGACGTCCTGATGGCGACGAAGAAGGACGGCGGGTGCTCGCCGCTGTCGATCATCCCGCCGTGTCGTCCGACGATCTCTGCCGGCTGGTAGCCATAGGAGCGGGTGAAGGCGGCGTTGACGTAGGTCACGCGGCCGTCAAGGCTATGCATCGAGACGGCCTCGGCGGTCTGTTCGACTGCCGAGACGAGGCGGGTCCGTTCTTCCTCGGCGGCCCGGCGGACGCTGATGTCGCGGATCGCCGCGGTCACGAGGATTCCTTCGGCACTCTCGAGCGGGCTGAGCATGATCTCGATCGGGAACGTGCTGCCGTCCTTGCGCCGGGCGACGAGCTCCAGCCCGGAGCCGATCTGCTGGGCCAGCGCCTCGGCTGCCGACCGCAGGTCATCGGCGATCAGACGCTCGGCGAAGCCCGCGGGGATGATGCTGGTGACCGGCTGGCCGAGCAGCTCGTCGCGTTGATACCCGAACTGCTTCTCGGCCTGGAGATTGACGAGGACGATGTCGCCGGCGGCATCGACCACGACGATCGCGTCCGGGGCGGCCTCGAGGAGCCCGCGATATTTCGCGTCCGAACCGAAATCGAGGGCGCCCGGCCGCGGCTGGACGAGGACCGATCCGGAGGTCTGGGGTTTCAGAAGGTCAGGGATGGCGGGCCGCGTAGGATTCGAGTGCCACGTGGGTCCGATCTGGGCCGCGGTGCGCTCGGGTCGTGACTATGGGCGCGTATCCGAGCGCGTCAAGCCCTACCTGTGGTGCACGACGGGCTGTTCGCTTGACGCACCCACGGGCCGCGGCTAGTGTCTTGCAATCGGTTGCACAGGCGCCGGGTCGATCGAGCAATGGACGAGCGTCGAATGGAAGGACCTGCGTCGCCGCTCGTCCCACCGGCCAATGAGGGCATCTTCGCCTCGCTGCGCCTGACCTCGTTCCGCTGGCTGTGGGCCTCGGGCCTGCTGAGCGGCTTTGGGATGTACTCGAGTGTGCTCGTGCTCAGCTGGCTGGCCCTGAGCACGCAAGGCTCAACCCTGGCCGTCGGCGTGCTGCTCGCGGCCCGCGTCCTGCCTCAACTCCTCTTCGGTCTTCAGGCTGGGGCACTGGCGGACCGATTCTCGCGGTCGCACCTCGTGCTGGCGGCCAACGCCGGCTCGGGCGCGGTCATCGGGCTGCTCTGCCTCGCCTCGGTCGGGGGTGCCGTCGGCCTGCCGATTCTCGCCGGAGGCGCCTTCCTGGTCAGCATCTGCGATGCCATTCGAGTGACGGCGGCATCGGCGATGGCGTTTGACCTGGTCGGGCGCCGATCGGCGACGAATGCGATCGCCTTGAGCAACCTCGCAGCCCAGGTGTCCGGGATCTTTGCCGGAATCGTCGGCGGCTATGGGCTGGCTGCCCTTGGCCCGACCCCCACGTTGCTCCTGGCCGCGGTGGCCTACCTGGCCGGCGCCGTGCTCGTGCCGCGCGGCGTCCTGCCTGCCGCCGCCAAGGTCAGTGGAGCGCCCGTGTCCTTTGGCCGGGCCGCCGCCACGATCATCCGCAACCGGACGGTCGCCCTGATCGCGATCGTCGTCGCGGGGTCCGAGCTGTTCGCGTTCTCGAGCATGACGCTCCTCCCGAGCTTCGCCCGCGACGTGTTCGGGATCGGCGCCGCCGGCCTGGGCTGGCTGTTGAGCGCACGGGCGGTCGGCGGCAGTGTCGGGCTCCTGGCGATCGCGACGACGTCGTCGCGCTGGCGAACGGTCGGCTCCTTCGCACTGCTCGCCGGAGTGTTCGGTGTCGCTCTCATCGCCTTCGCCGTCACGCCGTTCCTGGGCGTCGCCCTGATCCTGGCTGCCGTCATCGGTGCCGCCGGTGGGGCGGTGGATGCGGTCGGGCAGGCGCAGCTGCAGCACGCTGTCTCCGCGGAGCAGCGGGGCTCGGCGATGGGCGTCTGGATGTTCTGCGTCGGGCTTGGCCTGGCCGGGCACATCGAGACCGGACTCCTCGGTGGATTCCTGGGCGCTCCGTTTGCACAGGGCCTGAACGGGTCCGTTCTGGTCGTGCTCGCTCTGATCGTCGGTGCGGCGCTGCCCGCGATCTCGTCACGCCGCCTGGGATCCGCCAACCTCGGACCCGACTCGACCGGGTGACAAGCCTCGACCCACCACCACGGGCTACCCGACGCCGTTCCGGGTATCGCACCGAGGTTGGCCCGATCTGAATGTCAGGCCGCGGGCGGCCCTGCCTCGATGCGCCTTCGGAGCGACTCGACGGTGGCGTCTTGCCAGTCGGCCTCGATCCACCACGTGGCCCCGGCCTCGATCCATGGCCTGACGGTGGCCGCGGCGGCTTCGCGATCACTCGCCGACGAGGTGCCCTGGGCGATGATTTCGAACGGCCGGCCGTGCTCGCCGGCGGGTCGTTCTCGCGTCGCGTAGGCCGCGATCGCCTTGATGTGCTCTGGTCGAAGGTCGACTGGGCCGCCGGTGTCGTCGTGGGCCTGGGGAATGATCCCGTCCCACCGAATGGCCCGGTGCATCGATCGCTCCCGGGGCCACGCCGCGACAACCCAGATGGGCACCCTGGGGCGCTGGATGGGTGTGGGCAGGAACGTCATCTCTGGGAACGAGAAATGACGCCCGGCGAAGCTGAACGGCCGGCCCGACCACAGGCCCGTCAGGATCTCGAGGGATTCATCGAGAAGCTCGGCTCGGGTCCGGACGTCGGTCGGTTCGCCGACCGGACCGAAGCCCGCATCGTCGAGCACCCCAAGGCCCACCGGTAGGACCAATCGGCCGCTCGAGAGTCGGTCGAGGGTCATCGCCTCTCGGGCCAGCTTCCACGGGCGCCGCCGCGCCGGCGGGGTGATGATCGCGCCAAATCGGACCCGGCTGGTCCGCTCGGCCACCGCGGCCATCACGACCCAGGGGTCATACAGCTCCATCGACCCGATCGCGATGGCGTCGAAGTAGAACACGCCATCCCAGCCCGCAGACTCGGCCGCGGCCGCCAATTCGGCAACGGTTCGTGGATCGCCGACCGTGAGGATCACTCCGTAGTGCATCCAGGAATCTTATCGGGGTGCCGGGCCGTTCTTTCCGGCTCGCCACCGTTGAGGCCGGCCAGCCAGGTCGTCGCAACGAGTTGGACCGTATAGTGAAAACAGGCGGTCCTGACGGGTGCCCAGGTGCGGCCCGGCGGCCCGACCCGCCGGCGCACCCACCACCCAGCGACCACCTGAAGCCACAGAGGACTCGAGCCATGCCGACGAAGATCACGGTGATCTACGAGAACCCCCAGGATGCGGATGCCTTCGAGGCCGGGTACCCCGAACAGCGCGCACTCGCGCTCCAGATCCCCGGGGTCCAGCGGGTCGAGAGCGCGAAGGTGTGGCCCAAGGAGGACGGCAGCCCAACCCCGGCCTACCGCCTCTTTGAGATGTACTTCACGGGCTACGACGAAGCCAGTCAAGCCGTCAGGACGGCACAGGCAGGTGCGTTTGTTGGCAAGGTCCGCGAGCTTGCGACAGGCGGCATGCGGATTGTGTTCGCGGACATCGAGGAGTCTTGAGGGGTCCTGATCCTGTCCGATCGGACTAGCATCTCGCGGATGATGTGACCGTAGCCCAGGCATCCGCACGCTGGCGCATCAGGTTGAGCGTCCCCTGGCCGGTCCTCCTCGTCGCGGGCCTGATGGTCGCGCTCCTGCTCGCGGTGTCGAGCGCTTACGGCTTCCACGGCGACGAGATGTACTTCGTCGTCGCGGGCCAGCACCCTGCCTTCGGCTACGTCGACCAGCCGCCGCTGACGCCGCTGCTCTCGGCTGCCTCAGTCGCGATCCTGGGCGTCTCGCCGACCGCCGTCCGAGTCCTGCCCGCGCTCGAGATGGGCGTGATCTCGGTGCTGATCGCGCTCATCGCCCGGGACCTGGGCGGTTCGCGCCGAGCCCAGGTCCTTGCAGCGATCACGGCAGCGATCTCGGGCTATCTCGGGGCCGGCCATCTGGACACGACCACCGACCCTGACTTGCTGGCCTGGGCGCTCATCCTGTGGCTGCTGGTCGAGCTGCTCGCCGGTGGTGATCGACGGCTTTGGCTGGGTGTAGGGGTGGTCGCCGGGATCGGCCTCGAGAACAAGGACACGCTCCTGTTCCTGGGCGCGGGGTTGGCGGTCGGGCTTCTCGTCAGCAGGCGATGGGATGTCGTGCGCTCGCCGTGGGCCTGGGCGGCGGTCGGCATCGCCCTCCTCCTTTGGGCGCCGAACCTCGCCTGGGAGGCGCTGAATGGCTGGCCGCAATTGACGATGGCCCAGGCGATCTCCGGCTACGCCGGCGACAACCGCTCGCAGTTCATCCCCCTCCTGTGGCTGTTCACCGGCCCGCTCCTCTTCCCGGTCAGCGCCGCGGGTCTGGTTTGGGTGTTCCGAGCCAAGGACGCGGCGCCCTGGCGCTCGATTGGGATTGGAGCGCTGGTCGCACTTGCCCTGGTCTACGCGAGCGGCGGCAAGGCCTACTACGTGATCGGGAGCGTGCCGATCTTCATTGCCGCTGGCGCGACCGTCACGGACCGCTGGCTCGCCCGGGGGCATTTCCGCCTCAAGCTCGGAAGCTTCGCCGTTGCAGCCGCCCTGTCGGGCGCCCTCATCGCCCTGTTGACCCTGCCCGTGCTGCCGGTCGCGACGTTCGCGACGTCCTCGCTTCCGGCAACCGTGCCTGACACGGCCAACCAGATCGGCTGGCCGCAGTTCGTGGCGACTGTAGAAGGCGTCGTCGCCGCACTGCCGGCGGACGAACAGGGCCGGGCGGTCATCTTGACCAACGACTACAGCGAGGCCAGCCCGCTGATCCTGCTCGGCCATGACCTGCCGCCCGTCTACTCGGGCCACAACGGGTACTGGGCGTGGGGGCCACCGCCGGCCGATCGAACGGTCGTGATCCACGTCGGCGACTGGCGGCCGGCCGACTACAGCCAGTTCTTCACGGGCTGCACGGTCGCCGCGACGATCGACAACGGCCTCGGCATCGTGAACGGCGAGCAAGGCGAAGCCGTGACCGTGTGCACGGGCCTCCGTGCGCCATGGACCTCGATGTGGCCCGCGCTGAGGACGATCTCCTAGGTCCCCGTCGGCATGGTGGCGGAGCCCCGGGGCGAACGATCAGTAGCTGATCGGCTCGCGAGCGCAGGCGCCGGCGAGGCAGGGTAGCCCCAGAACGTCCTCGATCGTGCGCAGCAGACTCAGATGGTCGGCGTAGGCATTGGTTCTGAACCCGGCTGGCATCCCCGGCGCGATGATCAGGGTGGCGATGTGGCCGCCGTCATCGCCGAACGAGCCGGCATTGGTCGATCCTTCGTCGAAGGTGATGAACAGCGCCGAACCGGGGACAAACGCCGGGCTCGACGTGATGCCCGGGATGAAGGCCCGCAGGAACGCATCGCCCTGGGCGATCGTCCCGTTGTGCATGTCGTTGGTCAGGTTCGGCACGATCAGCTCGAACCGCGCGGCGGTCGGATCGAACAGGCGCAGGGGCTGGATATTCGCGCACTGGGCGGGATCACTCGAGATCGCGCTGAAGTTGATGGCGGGATTGTGGCGTCGGACGTACGTGCCCGGGCTCCCGGGTCCGTCCGCGCCGCCAGTCGCCTCGACGCCGGTGTAACAGCCGGACGGATCGTCCTGGGCGAACACCCGCCACGGTTGGGCGTTGTCGTTGAGCTGGCTGAAGATGGTGGGACCAGCCAGGTTGTAGGGCGAGTCGGTGGTCACACCGAGCGTTGACCCGGCCACGAGGGCGACGTAGTTCAGGAGCGAATGGTGGCCGGTGGCGAAGAAGTTGGTTGCCAATCCGTACGTCGCGGCCAACCCATTGAGATACGGCGCATCGGGGCTGCCAAGGACCGTCGAGTCCTCCTTGTTCTCCATGATGATCAGCCACGCGCGATGAACGACACCGGAGGGCAGCGGGGCGGCGCTGGCGGGCAGTGGCGATGCGGCCACCGGCAAGGATGGTCCCACCGCGATACCCGACGGTGATCCGCGGTCGGCGGGCGCGAACGGGGGCAAGGACGCGACCAGGAGGCCCAGGATCGCCGCCAGGATGACGACACCCACGAACGGCCCCAGGCGGCGGTAGGCGGGCGGCCTATCCATGGCAGTAGCGCAGATTGGCCTCTTCCTTGGGGATTGGTCGCGAGGCTACCGGCGGAACCTGAGCGCCACATGAACGGACCTGCCCGGCTCAGGTAACCCTCAGGTTCAGCGCCCAGTCTCGGCGTGGATGGCAGCAAGCGGATCTACGTGGGGGCCGCCCCGCACGGCCGCGATACGAGGCCTGACCTGGCTCCTGCCTGTCGTCGGCCTGGTCGTCGCGAGCGTAGGGGCGACAGGCCGTCCATTGGGCATGCCGGCGGCGCTGGCGCCTGTCGCAATTGCCGGGCCGGTCGTCCTTGCCGGAGCAGCCTGGCTGCTCGGCCTCAGGCTGGGACACGCAAGGTGGCTGCCTCTCGCCGTGCTTGGCATTGCCGTGCTCGGCATCATCGCGGCCCTGATCCTGCCAGGGCTCCTGGCGGACGTCACGCGGACGCGCGCACGACTCGAGCTGGATAGCGCGGCGGCCGGGGTCGTCGCCGTGGGCATCGTGATCGGCCACGTCCGCGGGAGGCGGCCCAGCTCGCTCGATCTTCTCGTCGGGATCGCCCTCGTTGCGATGGTGATCACGGACCTCGCGATCGTCCATTCGGTCTATCAACGGGACCTCAACCTGTACCTCGATGCCGGGCACGACTTCCTCGCTGGTCGGCCGGTCTACGCCCAGGTTCCACTGACGGTCGCGCCGGCCGACCTCACCCAACTGCCCTTCGTCTATCCGCCGGTCACGCTGCCGCTGTTCGCCGCCCTGGCTGCGTTGCCGCAGCCCCTGGTCTCCGTTTTCTGGCTCGTCCTGCAACTGCTCGCGGCCTTCGCGGCGATCCGGCTCGTCGGGGTGCCCTCGCGCTGGGCGGGCGTGCTGCTCCTGTGGCCGCCCTTTGTGCAGGGTGTCTGGGTCGGCAATGTGGCGATCTGGATGGTTCTGATCTTTGCCCTCGTTCCATTTCGTCGATTCGTCGTGGGGCTGCCCGCGATGTTCAAGTTCCAGGCGGGCGTCGCCGGCCTGTGGCTGATCAGGGAGCGGGATTGGAACGCGCTCGGTGGGGCCATCGGGCTCGTGATTGCACTTGTGCTGATCACCCTTCCGCTCGTCGGGATCGGGGCCTGGTCCAACTGGTATCACGGGTTGCTCGCGTTTCAACGGACGACCGTCAATATTCCGGGGATCCGCGGGCTGGCACTCTCGCGCTGGATCGGTGAGCTTCTCGCCCTGACGCTCGCGGTCGCGATCGCCGGGATCAGCCTGTGGGCCGGACGCCGGGCCAGCCTCGCCAACCTTGGATTGGCTGGCGTCGCGGTGTCACCAACGCTGTACCTCCATGGCCTGACCCTCGCGCTGCCAGGATTCCTGCAGCTTCGGGCTGCGGTGTTCTGGTTGCTCCTCATCGGCACGTTCAGCACGGGTCTGAAGGGCTGGCTCTGGCTGATCCTCCTGGTGGCGGCGCTCGCGCCGGTCATTCCGCAATTGCGGCACCAGCCGTCCGAAGCCGAATCGGATTGGCAGCCACTCGGCCGGTCGGACGGCCCGTGGCCGGCTTCGTGAGAGCCTCATCTGGACGACGCAGCGGGTGGCTCGGCGTCGTCCTGTCGGCAGCCTTCGTGCTCGCGTCGTGCGCCAGCCAGCCGATCTCGCCGGCGCCCTCGATCGCCGGCCCGCTCGCCTCGTCGGCTCGTCCAAGTGCCGAGCCGGCTGTAGCCGAGAGCCCGTCTGCGAGCCTTGGCACGCCGCCGGTGCCCGCCGCGCGAGGTCTGCGCATCGAGCGATCGGCCATCCGGCTGCCGGCCGGCCGCAGCCGATCGGTAGCCCTGCTCCTCGGATCGGAGATCCTCGTATGCGGCGGGCTCACGGCGGCCGGCACGACCGATTCGATCCTCCGGATCAACCTGCCAGCCGGCGCGATCGAGGCCCACGGCACGTTGCCGGCACCTGTCCACGATGCCGGCGGCGCCGTCCTCAACGGGGTCGGGTTCATCTTCGGCGGTGGAAGATTCGGACCGGGCGCAACCGTCCAGCGCGTCGGAGCCAACGGGAATGCGGCCTCCAGCGGGCGCCTGCCGGCCGATCGGGCCGACCTCGTCGCCGTCGCCATTCCCGGCAGCCTGGCACTGGTCGGTGGAGGAACCACCACCTTCTACGACCGGCGCGTGCTGGCGACCAGTGACGGCCTGCACTTCACCCAGATCGCGACGTTGCTCGTCGGGGTCCGCTATCCGGCCGTGACGTTCGACGGCGGCCGCATCTACGTGATCGGTGGCAGCACGGCGTCCGGCGACACGACCGCCATCCAGGCGATCGATCCCGCGACCGGCCGGGTCCAATTGATCGGACGCCTGCCTCGGGCCCGGTCCCATGCTGCCGCGTTCGTCGTCGGCGGAGCCCTGCTGATCGCCGGTGGTCGGGTCGCTGGCCAAGCCCAGGACAGCGTCCTCCGGCTCGATCCTGCGACTGGGACCGTCCGCCAGGTGGGCCGCCTGCCGTACCCGGTCTCGGACCTGGCCGTGGCCGTGGTCGGGACGACGGCCTACCTGATGGGCGGCGAGTCGGCGGCGCCGCTCGCGTCGGTCGTCACGGTCTCCATGACCTGATGGATCGCCGGTGACAGACGCCCCGCGGCCGCGCCAGAATCAGCGCTCACAGGCTCATCGCCGACGGGCTCAACGGATTCCGCCGCGCTGGCTGGCCGCGGTCGGCCTCATTGGCCTGGCGGCGCTGATCACGGTCGGGTCGATGCTGGGCGGCCGATCCGGCCTGCCGGCCAGCTCAGGCAACATTGCGGAGGCGATCTCTCCGGCCGGCTCGGCCCCGACGCTTGCACCGATGACTCCGCCAAGCCTGGGGCCAATCAGCAGTGTCGGACCGACGGCAAGTCCGTCGCTCGCCTCGAGCGGACCCACGGGCAGCTCGTCGAATATCTATGCGGCTGCCGGGGTGGGCATGTTCTCCCCGACGGTTCGAGCCTTTCCACCACGGGTGTACGTGCCCGATGAGCTGACCGGGACGGTGATCGTCATCGATCCGCTCACGTTCAAGATCCTGTTCCGCTACCCGGTCGGGGCCTCGCCTGAGCATGTCACGCCCGACTGGGACCTCCAGCGCCTGTACGTGGAGGCCGCCTTCGGCAACCGGCTGACCGTCATCGATCCAGGGACCGGTCGGGTCATCGGCTACCACTCGGTCCCAGGCCCGTACAACCTGTACTTCACGCCCAACGGCAAGTTCGCGATCGTGGTCCGCGATGCCGCGCAGGCCTACGGCGGCCAGCACCAGCTCTACTTCTACGACCGACGGACCTGGCACCTGATCAAGGCGGTTCAGATCCCCTGGGCGGGCGCCGACCACCTCGACTTTTCGGCCGACGGGAGCTACTTCCTGCTCAGCACGGAGTACGCGGGCTGGGTGGCCAAGGTGAGCGTCGCGAAGATGCAGGTCGTTGGCGCCCTGTACGTGGGCGGGCACCCGATCGATGTCCGGCTGGCGCCCGACGGCAAGACGTTCTTCGTGGCCGACTATGTGAGTGGCGGAGTCTCGGTCGTCGACCCGGTAGCCATGCGTGTCGTCGCCTTCATCAGGACCGGACGGGGCGCCCACGGCCTGTCGCTCAGCCGGGACGACAGGTCGCTCTACGTGACCAATCGGCTGGCCGGCTCACTGTCCGTGATCGACCTTCGGACCCGGCGGGTGGTGCACACCTGGTCGATCGGCGGAACGCCCGACATGATCGCCGTCTCGCCCGACGGCAGCCAGCTGTGGATCTCGAACCGCTACAGCGGCAGCGTCACGGTCATGAACGCCCACACCGGGCACGTGATCATCGTCATCCACGTGGGCGGCCACCCCCACGGCCTGGCCTACTTCCCCGAGCCCGGCCGCTACAGCCTGGGCCACAACGGCATCTATCGCTGAGGCAGAACGGTGGACTGGCCGGGGCTCAGGTTGGCTTCATGTCCGCTGCCCACGCTGGCCATGGATGGCTCCTGGTTTCGGAGACCGCATCCCGCGGGAGCCATCCGCTTGACCACCATGCGGCGAGCTCGGAGGGCAGCGTGTCAGCGATCGTCTTCCTGGGGATCAACCTCGCAGGCAAGCAATTGGTCGTCGTCGTCGTGGTGATGGCCGTCGTCATCATTGCCGGCTTCTGGCTTCTGCTGCGCCGTCGCCGATAGCGGATTGACGTCGATGATGCACCTGACCGGTCGGACAGGGTGGTCATGTCGGCCTGCCCCGGGCGCCTCTCCTGACGCGGATTCACGATGGGATTAGGATCGCGTGCGGCGGATCCGGTCGCTGAAGGAGCCGGGCCGGGGAGGACCCAGCTGCGCATCTTGGTCGTCGAGGACGAGTCTGCGATCGCCGATGGCCTCAAGGTTGTCTTGAGCTCAGATGGGCATGCGGTCGACGTGGTTGGCGACGGACTCGACGCGCTGCGCTGGGCGGAGACCTACCCGTATGACCTGGTCATCCTCGATGTCGTGCTGCCGAGCCTGGACGGCTTCGAGGTGTGCCGGCGGCTTCGGGCTGCCCGATTTGTTGCACCGATCCTGATGCTCACGGCCCGGGACAGCGTCGAGGACCGGGTGAACGGGCTCGACCAGGGAGCCGACGACTACCTCGCCAAGCCTTTCGCCGTTGCCGAGCTGCGGGCCCGGCTCCGGGCACTGCGCCGACGAGTCGGGACCGAGCGGGCAGGGTCGCTGACGGTCGGGGACCTGACCCTCGATCCGCCGACCATGCGGGTGACCCGGGCAGGCCGGGAGATCCGGCTCACGACCCGAGAGTTCGCGTTGCTCGAGCTGCTGGCCCGACACCCCGGCCAGCTCTTCACCCAGGAGCGCCTGCTGGATGCCCTCTGGAACGCCGACTTCGTGGCCGAGTCGAACGTCGTGGAGGCCTTTATCCGGAGCCTTCGGCGCAAGGTGGACGACGGTCGGCGCAACGGGCTCATCGAGACCGTCCGCGGCGCTGGATACCGCTTGCGTGTCGTTCCCGAGGCAGCGGCCTGATGTTCCAGCGGGCTCGTCGTCGTCTGACGGTCCTCTACGTCGTCCTCTTCGCCCTGGTATTCGCGGTCTTCAGCGTCGTCTTCTATGTCGCCTTTCGGACCGTCCTGGGTCCGGCATTCGACATCGCCCCCGACCTCTCGTCCAGCCAGGCCGCCGGGCTTGCCTACCAGGTGGCACTCGAGCGAGTTGGGATCGCGCTGATCGTCGCCAACCTGCTGACGATTGGGCTGGTCGCCGTTGCCGCGTGGGTCCTCGCCAACCGAACCCTGCGGCCGATCCGTGATGCGCACGCCCGCCAGCGGCGGTTCGTGGCCGACGCCTCGCACGAGATGCGGACCCCGCTTGCGGCGATCCGGGCGACGGCTGAAAGCAGTCTCGAGCCGGCCGTCCGGGTCGACGACCTCAGGGCCGACATGGTCCGGATCATCGAAGCGGCCGAGCGCCTGACGAAGATCACCAACGACCTGCTCATCCTGGCCAGCGCCGACGACCGCTTGATCGAGCCGGCAAAGGAGCCGTTTGACCTGTCCGTCGCGGTGGCTGAGGCGATCAGCACATTCCGGGTCGCCCATCCGGGCACCGACCAGATCCGGGTGAACCTGGTGCCCGACCTGCGCGTGCGGGGCGAGCCCGAAGGATGCGATCGAATCGTGACCAACCTGCTCGACAACGCTGTTCGCTACGGTGGTCCGGCAGCGGCGGTCCAGGTCACGATGTCGGCGACGGATCACGAGGGCGTCGTCGAGGTGGCCGATCACGGGCCGGGGATCGATTCACAGGACCTCGATCGCATCTTCGAACCCTTCTATCGGGTCCGCGCCGATACGGGCGGTCCCTCCGGCAACGGCCTGGGCCTCGCGATCGCGCGCAGCCTGGCGGAGCGTTCCGGAGGCCACCTGAGCGTGACGAGCCAGGCCGGATCCGGTGCGACGTTCCGCCTGGCCCTGCCGCGCGTCAGCTAACGAAGGATGAGGCGGAGCCGATGGGCCGCATCGGCAGCCGGTCTCTTGCCCGGGGTCAGTGCGGCCGTCGCGATCGGGTTGCTCCTCGTCGTGTTCGTGCGGGTCGATCCGCCAAGCGGCGTCACGGCCAGCGCCAGCCCATTCACCGATGAGGCCTGGCACGTCCTCAATGCCCGCAACCTCGTGCTCTTCGGCCAGTTCTCGACCGATGACTACAACCTCCACTTGCTCACGGCGCCGTTCAGCGTCGCGGTCGCCGCGGTCTTCAGCGTGCTCGGGGTTGGAATGGCCCAGGCTCGGCTGGTCGCCATCCTGGCGACGGGCCTGACGGTCGGACTGCTGGCGATCGGCCTGCGCTCGATCGTCGGCCGCTGGCCGGCGCTCGTTGCCGGACTTGCCTTCGGCACGTCGGCACTGGTCCTCTACTACGGCCGCCTGGCATTCCTCGAGCCGCTCGAAGGGCTGTTCCTGGTGACCGCGCTGGTCCTGGTGGTTCGCGACGGTGAGCATCACCGATTCGTGCTCGGCTTGGTTGCCGGGATCGCGCTGGCCCTGGCGATCGGGACGAAGGCCAGCGCGGCCATCCCCGCCGCGGGGATCGTTGCCGGACTGGCGGTGGCACATGTCAGGGAGCGGCGAGATTGGCGCCTGGTCACCGGGTGCATCAGCGGCCTGGGCCTGTCCGCCGCCGGCTGGCTGGTCGCCGTGGGCTTGCCCAACATGCACGCCCTGCCCGCCGTGCTCTCGACGCTGCCGCCCGAACCACTGCCCGGCTCGGTTGATGAGCTCCTGAAGCGCGTTGCCGGGTACGTCGTCCACAGCGACGGGGCATGGCCCATGGCCGGGCCGTTGATCGTCGGGACGCTGATCGCTGGTGCAATCGGAGTCGCGGCGCGGTCGCGCCTGAGTGCGCCGCAGCGAACGCTGCTGCTGGTGGCGACCGGCTGGGCCGTCGCCGGCTTCGCGATCCTGTTCCTCGTCCCCTACCGGCCGAACCGCTACGTCGTCCCGCTGCTCCCGGCGCTGGCCGGTATCGTCGGAGTCGGCCTCGCCCTACTGGCTGGCTTCGAGGTCCGCCGGCGCGTTCAGCAGCTCAGCCTTGTCGCCGTCGGGGTGCTCGCCGTGGCTGGCCTCACGGCACCAGGGCTGGTGCTGGACGCTCATTGGATGGCAACGACCCCGAGCACGCTGCCGGGCATCCAGGCGCGGGTTGCCGGATTGCTGCCTCCGGGAGCTACGGTTCAGGGTGCGTATGCGCCTCTCCTGGCGATGACGGCGCGGGTCACCGCCATCGTGGTCTGGCCCGGCGGCAAGGTGAACGCGGGCGACCTCTATGCCAGCCGTGGGGTTCGGTGGGTCGTGGGGACACCCGGGCGAGCCGCCGATGTTCCGAGCTGGGTCAGCCTCCACCCGGGCGCCTGGGCCGTCCGGCGAACGGTCGACTGCGTGCCCTGGGGTGGCGACCAGGTCTGCCTCTGGGCCGTGCCCTGAGCCGGTCGCCCGCTCATCGGGCCCGGTCCGGTTCGGTGCGACCGATGCTTTGGGACACGACCAGGGCCACGATCAGGAGGGTGAGCGCCAAGCTCACCGATCCCGTTCCCAGTCCCAGGCCGCTCAGCGTCCTGGGTCGTCCGATCCAGTCGGCGAACGAGGCGCCGAAGGGCCGGGTCAGGATGTAGGCCGACCAGAATGCGACGACGGCATTCAAGCCCGCCAGCCGATACCCGAGGGCCGGGACGATGAACAGGCCTGCGAACAGGATCCCCGAAGCCAGGTAGCCCAGCCGGAGGGTGCTGGCGGTCATGTCACCCGTCGCGGTTCCAAGGGCGAACGTGGCCAGGACCGTGGCCCAGTAGAAGAGCTCGCGTCGGCGGCTGTCGATGGCATGGATCGAGAGGGTGCCTTCGCTGGACCGCCAGACACCAAAGACGACGGCGAGCACGAGGGCGAAGAACACGGTCGAGACGAGATACGGGACGCCCAGCTCGATGTGCAGGACATCGGCGGCCATCGTCCCGAAGATCGCGACCATCGCGACCACCAGCCAGTAGATCCCAGGGATGAACCGGTTGGCTCGGAGCTGCACGAGCAGCGCAAGGCCGAGGGCGACTGCCGTGACCGGAACGACCACCAGCGGGTTGAATGTTCGGACCAGGTAGTCGGAGGTCACCTCGCCCATCGCGGTCGTGAGGATCTTGATGACCCAGAAGCTGAGCGTGATTTCGGGGACTTTGCGCCTGGTCAGATCGGTTGGCCTGCGTCGGGCCAGGTCCATCGTCCGGGTCAAGGAACCTTGAGCCCTCGTGTGCTTCGGCTGGATGGGCCCACCTGCGCGGGGGCCGAGAGGCGGTTCTTGACCGTAGCGCCTGAACCTGAGAGCCCGCTGAGAATCCGAGCGAGCTGGATATGCCTGTTGACCTTGCCCTAGGCGCCCCGATCCTCATCGTTCAGGGTCGGCAACACCGATACCGCGCGTTCGAGCGCTGCCAGCTCGCCATCGGAAAGCTCGAGGAGCTCCGGTGGCGGAGCGTAGATGCCCGCGATGAGCGCCCGCTTGGTGGCGACGCCATGCGGCGTCAGCACAACCAGCTTGACCCGCCGGTCGGTGGCGTGGGCCCGGCGTTCGGCAAGGCCCTTGGCCTCGAGTCGATCGACCGTCCAGGTCGCAGTCGACGCATCGCAGCGCCATTCGGCCGCGAGCGAACGCATCGTTCGCCCTCCGCCCTCGAGTCCCGGAGTCTGGAGCGCCCGACTGTCGTTGGGCGTCAGCCCATGGCGGGCGAGCAGCTCGATCCGCAACGGCGAGGTGGCAACGATGAAGTCGAAGATCCGCCGCCAGGTCGAGGCTGCGAGTTTGGTCGTCCGGGCTGACGGTTCGGGCATCGCGCCATTCTAGCGGTTGACCACAGGTTGTTTGATCGGTACGATAGTTGTAGTAATCAAAGGATGGTGGACAGATGGATCCGGACTCGGGCCACGGCTTCGCGCTCTTCCTGGATCGCCGATGAAGATCGGCCTCCACGTCCCGGCCACGTCCTGGTCCGGTGGGCCGGCCAGCCTGGGTACGACACTCGCGACCATCTGTGCGGCAGCCGAGGCGGCCGGGTTCGCCTCGATCGATGTCGCCGACCACCTCTGGCAGCACCCGATCATGGGTGGCCCGACCGAGAGCCAGCTCGAGGCGTACACGACGCTCGGGTTCATCGCGGCGCATACCCAGCGCGTGCGGTTGTTGGCGCTGGCGACTGCCGTCAGCTTCCGGCCGGCGGGCTTGCTGGCCAAGATGGTCACGACACTCGACGTGCTCTCAGGCGGCCGGGCGATGCTCGGGATCGGAGCCGGCGACTACCCGGACGAGGCCGCTGGTCTGGGCTTGCCCTACCCGCCGCTCGGTGAACGGTTCGATCTGCTCGAGGAGACGGTCCAGGCGTGCCTCGCCATGTGGGCGGGCAGCCAGGGCGATGAGCGGCCATTCCAGGGCAAGCACATCGCGCTCGGGCGCCCGCTCAACTCGCCCCAGAGCCTGACCCGTCCGCATCCGCCGATCCTGATCGCCGGCAGTGGCGAGCGGCGGACGCTGCCCCTCGTCGCTCGATACGCCGACGCCTGCAACCTGCGACCAGGGCCGGAGATCCCGCGCCAGCTCGATCTCCTGGGTCGCCTGTGTGACGAGGAGAAGCGCGACTACGACGCGATCGAGAAGACCGTGCCGTTCGGCTTCGACGTTGGCGAGGATGGATCGAAGTCTGGAGCCGTCATCGACCAGCTCCGCTGGCTGGCCGGCCTGGGGATCCAGACCGTGTTCGGCTGGGTCGTGGGCGTTGACCGGATCACCCCACTCGAAGTGATGGGCCGCGAGGTCATTCCGGCAGTGATGGATCTCTGAGCGCGTAGGCCGTCCGTCGACAGCGCGAGCGGCACGTTCTAGGCTGCCGCCATGGCTCACCCGCTCGTTCGCCGATTCCTGACGGTCGTCGTGGTGCTCGTGCTCCTCACTGCGATGGCCGTTGCGGCGGATCCCGTCTTTGGTCGTCCAAACACGTGCCCGGACCTGGGCCAGCTCCTTCCGCTCATCGCCGGGTGCCCGCCCGGTCGGTGACGGGACGTGCCATCGTGTGGTGCGTGACTGATCCCATCACGACCGACGACACGCGGATTGATCGCTGGCTGTGCGCTGTGCGCCTCGTGAAGACCCGCCCCCTCGCGACCCAGCTGTGCGAGGCCGGCCACGTCGTCGTGAATGGATCGCCGGCCAAGCCGTCAACGAAGGTTCGGGCAGGCGATCGGATCGAGGCGTACATCGCCGATCGCCGGCGCATCGTCGAGGTGATTCGGCCGATCGAGTCGCGGGTCGGAGCCATCGTCGCCGTGACCTGCTACCTGGACAACAGTCCGCCCGTCGTGCCCGAGGCCAGGCCAGGGACGGTCCTCGTGCGCGGGGAGGGCCGGCCGAGCAAGCGTCTCCGGCGCGAGTTCGAGCGCCTGCGCCGGGCTGCCGACGCCTGAGCGCCGGCCTGGCGACTTAGCGGAGAGCCGCCAGCACAGGCTCCACGACGTCGTCCGCGAGCGCCTGGGGAGACAGGAACCCGACCGGCGCCAGGACGAAGTGACGCGCGCCGGCCTCGATCAGCCCGTGGATCAGATCCTGGGTCGCGGCAGGGTCGAAGAACCGCGGCAGGACGTCGGCGTTTGGCGAGGCGCCGCCGGCCGCCGTCGTGGCAACGAGGATCTGGACCGAACGGGTGATCTCGCCGGGATCCCGGCCGATCGCAGCGCAGTGGTCATCGAGGACTGCGCTCTTGCGGCGGAACTCGGCGATGTCGCCGCGGGTGGGGCAGTTCCAGATGTCGGCCTGCTCGGCGACAACCCGGAGGGCCAGCCGTTCTCCGCCGGCGCCGATCGTGATCGGCGGGCCGGGCCGCTGGACGGGCTTGGGCTCGCAGATCGCGCCCTTCAGCTGGTAGTAGCGGCCCTCGAAGTCGAATGGCGTGTCCTCGGTCCATAGGCGCTTGATGATCGTGCACGCCTCGCCCAGCGCACCGACGGCCTCGCCAGGGGCGACGACCTCGATGCCGTAGGCGTCGAGCTCGCGGTGGACCAGGGCCAACCCGGCAGGATCGGCGACGGCGCTGCCGCCGGCACCAATCCCGAACTCGAGCCGGCCGCCGGCAATGATGTCGACGGTCGCCGCCATCTTGGCCAGGACCGCGGGCTGGCGGATCCGGTTGTTGGTCACGATGATTCCCAGCCGGAGGCGGGTCGTCTGTGCCGCCAGTGCCGCCAGGAGGGTCCAGGCCTCGAGGGCTGGGCCGGTGACGTCGCCCCGCAACGGAACGAGGTGGTCCCATAGCCAGGCGTGCTCGAAGACCGCGACCTGGTCCGCTTCCCGCCAGATTCGCTGGATCTCGGCGTACGTCGTGTTTGCCTGGCTGGTCTTGATTCCAAAGCTGACCCGAGGCCTAGTGACAGCCATGTGACCTCCTGCGACCATGATATTGGCGACGCGCTCGGGCGACGAGCTGGACCAGGGAAGGAGATCGACAATGCTCTCGGACAGTCGGACGCACACAACCCTGCCGAGTGCCGACCTGGCTCGAGCCCGGGCGTTCTATGAAGGCGTCCTGGGGCTGGTTCCAGAGTTCGCCGAGCCGGGCGGCGTCATGTATGCCACGGCTGGCGGCACCCACTTCCTCGTCTTTCCGTCGAGCGGCCGGGCATCCGGTGCCCACACCCAGATCGGCTTTGCCGTTGCCGACATTGGAACGGCGGTCGCCGAACTCAAGGCACTGGGCATCGCCTTCGAGACGTACGACTTCGATGGCTTCGACCCGGCGAGCTCGATCGCCACGAATGGCGACATCCGGGCGGCCTGGTTCAAGGACCCGGACGGGAATCTCCTGAGCGTCGTCCAGGGCGCTTCGGTGTAGCCGGCCCGATTCCTACGGGGAGAGCAGCTCGGTGCATGCCGCCATGAGCGCGGCCGGCAGGTACGGCTTCGCCAGGAACTGATCGGCACCAGCCGCCAGCGCCGCGTCTCGCTCCGCGGGCAGCACGCTCGCACTCAGGATCAGAACCTTTGGTCGCCGGGAGCCTGCGCGTTCCCGGAGCAGCCTCGCCACGTCGAGCCCGTCGCCGTCCGGGAGGCGGATGTCGAGCAGGACGAGGTCGTAGTCGGCTCCAGCCAATGCGCCGTACGCGGCGCCCAACGAGCGTGCCTCGACGACGACCGCCCCGCGCACGCGCGGATCGGGAGCTCGAGCCAGGACGGCCCGCAACAGGAGCAGATTCGTCGGGTCATCCTCGACGACCAGGACTCTCGGCAGGCTGAGCGGTGCGTCAGGCGGCATCACGGGCCCGGCGCGGTCTGGCTGGGATGGCCTGGACGAGCCAGTCGCGGAGTCCGCTCGTTGCGTCCGGGCCCTTGGTGATGATCCCCAGGATGTGATTGCCGAGACGGGCGCGGTCGGCTTCGGACAGCTTCTGGGCCGTGAGGATCAGGATTGGTGTCGCCTGCGACTGGCCGTTGTCCTTCAAGGCGGCGACCACCTCGAAGCCGCTCACCTCGGGCATCACGAGGTCGCAGATCACAAGATCAAATCGGTTGCTCTGGCCAAGCTCGATCGCCCGCCGCCCGGTCTCGACGCACTCCACGGTGAAGCCTTCCGGGACCAGGGCGGCCTCGACCAGCGCGAGTGCGGCGGGGTCGTCGTCGACGACGAGCACCTTGATCGGGCCGGCCTTGACCTTGGTCATGAAGGTGTAGTGCCCGAGACGCTCGAGCAGGGCCGCGCGATCGACCGGCTTGAGGAAGTAATCCACCGCCCCCAGGGCCAGCCCCACCTCGCGCTCATCGATCACCGTCACGATGATGACCGGTACATCGCGCAGCTCGGCGTCGTCCTTGAGCTGGCGCAGGACGTCCCAGCCATCGACCTCGGGCAGGAGCACGTCGAGCAGGATGGCGTCCGGTCGCTGGCGCCTGGCCTCGGCCAATCCCGACGCGCCGTTCGCGGCGACCCGGACCGCGTAGCCGTCCGACTCGAGGTACTCGCGCAGCAGGCGAACGGCCCCGAGGTCGTCCTCGATCACGAGGATGCCCGAGCTCGGCGGTCGCTCATGGGCGCGTCGCTCGACCCGCAGGTTCGCGCCGCTGGGAGCCGGCGACGGCTGACGCTCGCTGGCGTTTCGTGCCGCTTCGAACAACGTGAAGACGAAGCGGCTCCCGACAGCGACCGTCGACTCAACGTGGATCGTGCCGCCGTGCGCTTCGACCAGTCGACGGGTCAGGGCCAGTCCGAGTCCGGTTCCGGGCTCCCGGCCGGCCTGGTCGCCGACCTGCCGGAACTCCTCGAAGACCGCGTGCTGATCCTCTGGGGCAATCCCGACGCCGGTGTCGGTCACCGTGACTTCGAGCAGGTCCCCGGATCGGCGGCCCTCGACGGTCACGGTCCCGCCATTGGGCGTGAACTTGATCGCGTTCGAGAGCAGGTTGTAGAGGATCTGGCGGAGGCGGCCAGGATCGGCATTGGCACGCAGCGGCTCGATCCTCGACTCGAGGGTGATGGCCTTTCGGTCGGCGAGCGGCTGGAGGCCAGCCAGCGATTCGGCAACCGCGGCAGCCAGGTCAACCGGCTCGCAGGCGAGCTCAAGGCGGCCCGCTTCGACCTTGGCCAGGTCGAGCACATCGTTGATCAATCCCAGGAGATGCTGGCCACCGCGCTTGACGTGGCCAACCCATTCGACCGGCACCGCGACCCGGCCATCGGCCTGGGGTTCGGCATCCATCAGCTCGCTGAAGCCGATGATCGCGTTGAGCGGCGTCCGCAGGTCGTGGCTCATGCTCGCCAGGAAGTCACTCTTGGCGG
>DATGGC010000053.1:0-4166 GCA_035308745.1 Candidatus Limnocylindrales bacterium
TTGTACAGGGCGGCCTTGTCGAGCTCCGACGCGGCCCGCTGGCCGAGCCCGCTCAGGTCGGCGTCACGATCCCGGCTGGCGCCGCCGAGCCGCTTCGTCAGCTCCTCCGCCGCACCCTTGCCCAGGTGCAGGCCGATCGCCGCAGCCCGGTCCTGGATGAAGTGGGTCAGGTTGCCCTGGGTCAGGGCCGGGATCAGGCCCGCCTCGCCACCGGCCGCCACGACTGCCTCGCGCAGGGCCGAGCGGCCGGCATCGAGCGGTCGGCGGTCGGTTGGCAGGTCCTCGAGTGGATCGACGAACGCGAGCGCGTTGCCCGGCGCCACGAGGTCCAGGATTCCCAGCAGGGCGTCGCGGTTGGCCTTTGCCCGGAGCAACGCGGCCGGGCCGAAGACGATGGCCAGTGTCCCGCCACCGAACATCGAAGCCGTGGCGACGCGCTCGGAGATGGCCGCGGCGGTGGTCTTGCTGCCCTCCTCGGTCCAGGTCTCGAGCGGCAGGCCACCAGGCCCCGCGACCCGCTGGCCAAGGGCCTGGGCGGCCGCCCCGAGCTGGAACGTGTCGATCCCGAAGTAGTAACCGAGCGGCGCGGTCGGGACCGGGCTCACGGGGCCGCCTCGCGCATGGCCCGGCTCGTCCACGCCAGTCGCCGGACCTCGTTGGGCTCAATGCCGGCAGCCCGGCAGACGTCCGCCTCGAGGCGCAGGGCGCGCTGCCAGGCCAGGCCCCGCTCCGCACCACCCCAGCCGCGGTCGTCGCCATAGCGCCGCTGCCAGTCGGCGAAGCGGGCGGACATCGGCCCGAGCCGCTGCGCGGCACGCTTGTCGGCGTAGGCCACGATGCGCTCTTCCCGGCTGGCGAATGCCGACCAGGTCCGGTAGCGCTCCTCATCGACCAACCGGTTCGCCGAATGGTTGGCTACGAGCCGGGCCAGCTCGGGGTGGCCCTGCTCGGTCAGCCAGGCCGCACTGCCATCGCCATGGGGGAGGGCGCGGATCGGATGATCCCGGGGCAAGCGCTTGCGGAGGACCTTGTCGACATCGTGGAGCAGGCCGGCCGCTTCGACTGCTGCCCGGTTGACCGGGATCCCGCGGGCGTTGATCCGATAGGCCAGCCAGCCGGCCACCTCGCCGACCGCCCGGGCGTGACGCAAGGCGCGCGGCGACGGGTGGATCGAGAGGAGGAGCCCCGCGGCCTCCACCCGGGAGGGGATGGACATCGACTCGATGGTACAGGCCGTCCCCGTCAGACGGTATTGCCGCTGGGGCCTGCACGGCTCCGGCCTGCGGCTGGGACGTCGGAGCGGCTGCCGTTCGGGGGCCGTCGATCGATGGGCTGACGATCCCGCAACGGAACGCCGTGAGCGTCGCGCCGACCGGGCTGATGCCACCCGGACCGCCCGGGTTCAGGAAGCCCGGCGCCTGGGCGACCCCCGGCCCGGTTGCGGGGCCACCGCGCTCGGCCTGGATCGCGAGCGTGCGGCCATCGAGGGTCGCCTCCACCGTCCCGTTGCGATCGGTCCGGTACAGCCGGGCACCATGGGCCTCGATCCGGGCCAGGGTCTCGGGCGCGGGATGGCCATACGGGTTGACCGCGCCGACCGAGACGATCGCCGCCTGGGGATGGACGGCGGCCAGAAACGCGTCGGTCGACGATGTCCGGCTGCCGTGGTGGGCGACCTTGAGCAGGTCCACGTGGGGCAGGCCCCGGGCGAGCAGGATGGGGTCGATCTCCTGCTCGATGTCGCCGGCCAGCAGGAAGCGCTGCGAGCCGAACGTGCCGAGGAGGACGATCGAGACATTGTTGATCGATGTCCCGCCGTCGGGCGGATCGCGGGCCACGGCCGAGCGATCCGGCCAGAGGACTCGCAGGTCGATCGAGTCGAGGCGCAGCCGATCGCCGGTCGAGAGCAGCTCCGGCGTCCGGGCCTGGAGGGCGAGGCCGGCCCGGAAGGCGTGATAGGCCGGACCGGGGCCGATCATCCCCGGCTCGAAGACCCGCCCGATCCGGTAGCTCTGGATCAGGCTGGGCAGCCCGCCGGCGTGATCCTCGTGCGGGTGGCTGAGGATCAGGACGTCGATCCGCCGGTCCCACGGCGGAATCCGCGCGTCGAGCTCAAGGATCAGTCGATCTGGATCGGGACCGCCATCGATCAGCATCCGGCTGCCGCGGTCGCCTTCGACCAGGATCGCGTCGCCCTGGCCGACGTCGAGGACGGAGATGTGGATCCGGCCGTCGGGCCGCGCCGCGATTCCGACCGCGGCGACGAACAGGCTCAAGGCCAGGCCGAGCAGGCCGGCCACGCCCAGCGGGCTGATCCGGCGCGCCCGCGCCCGCCCGTCCCGGGGGCGAGATTCCGGGCTCATCGGACCGCCGCGTTGAGGGGCGAGCGGCGAACCGTTTGGCCGGCGCCGGTCGCGACCAGGGCCACGACCGCCGCCACGAGCGCCGCCGCGCCGAGGTTCCAGGGCGGCGGCAGCACGACGCTCGCGAAGGGCAGGCTCGCGGCCAGCCGGACGAGGGCGACCATCAACCCGAGGACCGCCCAGGCCGGCAGGCCGAGCACGGTGACGAGGGCTGCCGGCAGCCCAAGCGCGCCGAGCCAGCCGGCGATGAGGGCGAGGGTCCCGGCAGCCATCGCCGGCGGGACGAGGGGCACGATCGCCAGGTTCGTCAGTGGGGCGATCAGCGCCAGCCGGCCGAAGGTCAGCAGGACGACCGGCAGGGTCGCCGCCTCGGCCGCGAGCGAGATCGCCAGGCTCTCGGCCAGCCACGCGGGCAGTGCCCGGCCGCGGACCCGCTGGAGCCGCGCTGCCAGCGGCCCCGCCCAGGCGATCAGGCCGGCGGTGGCCAGGCCCGACAGGGCGAACCCTGGATCGACGACCGTCCCGGGATCGATCGCCAGGAGGCCCACGACGGCCCAGCCAAGGGCCGCGATGGCCGAGCTCGAACGGCCCGCGGCCCGGGCGGCCAGGCCGATCGTGGCCATGACGGCCGCCCGATTGACCGACGGAGAGGCACCGGCGACCAGCGTATAGGCGAGGATCGCCCCGATCGTGATGACGGTCCGGGTCCGGGGGCCGACCCGGGTGCCCAGGGCGGCGGCCACCATCGCCCCCACGATCGCGATGTTCCAGCCCGAGATCGCCACGATGTGCGAGACGCCCGCCGTCGTGAACGCGGCGGCCAGGTCCCGGTCCACTCGATCGCGCAGGCCGATCAGGATTCCATCGGCCAGTCCGGCCTGGGGCTCGGGCAGCGACCGGACCAGGGCCGCGGCCGACCCCTGCCGGATCCCGTCGAGGAGGCCCAGCCCGCCTCCCGGCCCGGCGACCAGCTCGAGCGTCGGCGACCGGAGCGAACCGGCCGCGCCGATCCGGCGCAGATACGTCCCGAAGTCATCCGCACCGGGTGCCTCGATCCGGCCCCGAACGGCAATCCGGTCGCCCGAGCCGATCTCCGGGTAGCGGGGCAGGAGCGCCTCGACCAGCGCCGCCCCGCCGGCCTCGCCCGGCCCGGGTTCGAGCTGGATCAGGGCGATCTGCTCAGCCGCCTTGGGCGCGCTGACGCTCTCGACCGTGGCCTCGTGCCGGCCCTTGTCGAGGTTGCCCAGCGGCGCCCCGGCGAGGTCGGCGGGACCGCCCGCGAGCAGGCTCCGGACCACGATCAGGAGCAGGCCCGCACTGAGCGCAGCCAGGCCGGCCCAGGCCGGCCGGGACCGCAGGCCTGGTGCCGTCGACCGGCTGAGGAGCGCGGTCCCCAGCAGTGCGGTCCCGGCCAGCCCGGCCAGCGCCGCCCCGCCGGCCGCGAGCGCGACGGATCGTCCGCTGCCGACGGCCAATGCCCCGGCCACGGCACCGACCGCGAGCCAGCCGCTGCGCGGGAGCTGAAGGCGGCGGCCCCGTCCGCTCAGTGGACCGTGACCAGCTTCTGGATCTGGGCGAACTCGGCCGCGCCGACCAGCTTGCGGGTCCGCAGGTCGTCCACCGAATGGAACGGCTGCTGGGTCCGGGAGGCGATGATCTTGGCCAGGGTCACCGGCCCGATCCCGGGCAGGGCGTCGAGCTCGGCTGCGGTCGCCGTGTTCAGGTTGACCGGGCCGCTGTGCGTCGGAGCGGCGGAGGGCGTCGCCCCGGCCCCCGATCCGGGCCCGGTCGCCGCCGCAGCCG
>DATGGC010000054.1:0-2286 GCA_035308745.1 Candidatus Limnocylindrales bacterium
CCGGCCGCTGGTGGTCCCCGCGCCGTCGACCTGGTTCGAGCTGAGCCCCGGCGACCGGATCCTGGTCGGGGCCGGCGAGCCGGTCACCGCCGGCCTGGGCCTGGCCGAGCGGCGTCGCGATCCTCGGCTCGAGGTCGGTCCACCGACCGTGGCCGACGAGGGTGACGCCGCGGCCGGCCTGGCGCCCGGCGACTGGTGGGCCGGCGACGGCCACGAATCGGGGGTGATGCTCCGGCGCCGCCGGCCGCGGACCCCGGCCGGCGAGGTCCTTCTGGCCGAGGCGGGCCGATGGCAGGTGATCAGCGGCGACCACACCGAGCTGCTCGAGGCGCCCGCCGCGGGCATCGTTCGCGAGGTCGTGGCCGGGCGGGGGATCGGGATCTCCCTGGCCGGCTACGGGATCCCCGGCGCGTTCGCGGCCGGCGGACCGACCCGCGGCCGGCTCGAGCTGGTCCCGGGCGAGGCCGGCCTGCGGGGCAGCCTCGACGTCGGCCGGGCGGGCTCGATCCTGGTCGTTGGCGGCCGGCTCGATTCCGAGACGATCAGCCGGGCCCGGGCGATGGGCGTCCGGGGCATCGTCGTGCCCGGCCTGGCGGGCAAGGACCTCTGCGACCTGGTCGCCTCGGAGGCCCGCCAGCGGGCCAGCCTCCAGGCCATTGCGCCGTTCGCCGTCCTGGTCCTCGACGGGACCTTCCGGCGGCCGATTCCGACGCCCCTCCAGCGCCTCTTCGAATCGCTCGACGGCCGCGAGGTGGGGATCGTCTCCGATCCACCCCTGCTGGTCGTCGACCCGCCCCTCGACCGCCCCAGCCCGCCGGAGGGCTGGGTCCGGATCCGCCACGGCGAGCTGGCCGGCCGGGAAGGCCGCTGGCACGCGCCCGCCGGCAGGCGCCGGTTCGCCGCGGGGGTCCATCTGGAGGCGGCGACGATCGAGCTCGACGACGGGTCGTTCGTGATCGTGCCGCTGCCCGATCTCGAACGGTTCAGCTGAGCCGGCCCGCCGCAAACGGTTCGGGTACCCTCGGCCCATGTCGATGAAGCCGGCCGTGACGTCCGGATCGAGCGCCGTCCGCCAGGTCGTGTGCGCCTCGCCCGAGGCCACCCAGGCGCTCGCGGCGGCCCTCGCGCGGGCGGCCCGGGCGGGTGACCTGGTCGCCCTCGAAGGCGAGCTCGGGGCGGGCAAGACCCAGTTCGCCAAGGGCTTCGGCGCAGGCCTCGGCGTGACCGCCACGATCAACTCGCCGAGCTACGTCCTGATGGCCGAATACGACGGCCGCCTGCCCCTCTTCCACCTCGACCTGTACCGACTCGACGACGCCAGCGACGCGCTGAGCGGCGGCCTGCTCGACGAGCGCCAGGCCGCCGGCGTCACCCTGGTGGAATGGCCCGACCGCCTCGGGCCGGCCCTGCCCGCCGACCGCCTCGAGGTCGCGTTCAGCGGATCCGGCGACGATCCGCGCACGATCCGGCTGACGGCGACCGAGCCCGGCCTCGAGCGCTACCTGGCGGCGATCCCGTGATGCCCGGCGCCCTGCCCACCCTGCGCGGACCGCTCCTGGCGATCGACACGGCCACCAGCGAGGCGGTGGTGGCCCTCGAGCGGCCCAGGGCCGACCCGACGAGCGCCGCCTGGCGTACGGAGCAGCGCCACGGCGAGGAGCTCCTGGCCGCGATCGACGGGCTGTTGACGGCCGCTGGCCTGCGCCCTGCGGACCTGGGCGGAATCGTGGTCGGGACCGGCCCGGGGGCATTCACCGGGTTGCGCGTCGGCCTGGCCACGGCCAAGGGCCTGGCCCACGCCCTGGGCGTGCCGATCATCGGCGTGCCCACCGGGCTGGCCCTGATGGCCGGCTTGTCCGGCGGCCTGGCAGCGGGCGACCGAGCCCTGCTCCTGCCGGCCGGTCCGCGCGACCGGGTCCTCGTCGACGAGCGGCAGACGCGGCTCCTGCCCGCCGGGACCGAGCCCGACATCGCATCCGGGGTGGAGCTGCTGGCCGTCGATCTCGAGGGCCGGGCACCGGCCGCGGCCCTGGCCCTGGGTGCCGCGGCCCGGGCGAGCCTGGGGGCCAGCCTGCTGCGCCTGGCCGCGGCCCGCCTGGCCGCCGGGGACTCGGACGACCTGGCCCGGCTCGTGCCCGAGTACGTCAGCCTGCCCCGCGGCGTGGTCAGCCTGGGAGGGTCGATCGAATGGTCGCGCGACCCCCACTGAGGGTGGTCGTCGAGCCGATGCGCCTCGACGACCTGCCGGTGATCCAGGCGATCGAGCGAGCCGCCTTCTCGGCGCCC
>DATGGC010000055.1:0-3166 GCA_035308745.1 Candidatus Limnocylindrales bacterium
GCACGCGTGGCGGGCGTGGCCGGTGCCGGCGAAGTCCTCGTGTCGGGCACCACCAAGGAGCTCGTCGAGGGTTCGGGCCTGCGCTTCGAAGAGCGCGGTGAGGTCGAGCTGAAGGGCGTCCCCGGCCGCTGGCGCCTGTACCTGGCGCAGCCGCCGCTGCCCGTGGACACGGACGAGACGAGCCTCGATGCCGCGGGCCATGGCGGCCAGTCGCAGGCGGGCAGCCGTCCATGGGCTGGCGGCACGGCCATTCCGGGCAGCCCGCTGGTCCGAGCCCTGGTTGTGGCCGTCGTCGTGGTCGTCCTGGTCGCCGTGGCTGCGAACCTCCTCGGGACAAAGCAGACGGCAACGGCGCCAAACCCCTCGCCGGCGGCCAGCGCGCCGGCCAGCCAACCGGCGATCGCGTCGGTGCCGGTCGCGGCCGACAGCCTTGGGCGGCTCGACGCGGCCACTGGAAGCGTTGTCGCGGATGCGCTGGTCGGGGCCCAACCAAGCGGCATCGCGGTCGCGGCTGACGGCTCGATCTGGGTCACCAACACGACTGCGGGGACGATCTCCCGGCTCGACCCGTCGGGCACGAACGTCGTCCAGACGATCGAGCAGGTCGGCACCGATCCGACCGGCATCGCGATCAGCTCGGCGGGCGCGACCGTTGGCGCGAATTCGATCTGGGTCGCCGACAGCGGCAGCCGGCAGGTTGCCCGGATCAGCCCGGTCACGAATACCGTGGTCAAGCTCTATTCGATCGGCAATGCCCCCGGCGGGCTGGCCGTCGACGCCTCGGGACAGGTCTGGGTTGCCGACCGGCTCGACGGGACCTTGGTCGACCTCGATCCGACGACTGGCAATAGACGTCCTACACGATCGGATTGACGCCGATGGGCGTGGCCTTCGGAGCCGGTTCGATCTGGGTCTCGGACTACGACAAGGGCGCGGTTGTCCGGATCGACCCAGCCCAGGGAACAATCCTGGCGCGGGTCAACGTCGGCAACGGAGCTTCTGCACTGGCCGCCAGTGACCAGGCGGTGTGGGTCGCCAACCGGCTCGATGGAACCGTGTCGCGCATCGACCCGGCGAGCAACAGCGTCGCTGCCGCGCCATCGGTCGGCGGCGAGGCCACCGGAATCGCCATCGGATCCGACGCCGTGTGGGTTGCCGTCTCGTCGACATCACAGCTGGTCAAGATCGACGCGCAGAGCAGCGCGGTCGTCGGTCGCTATTCGCTCGGGGCCAGCCCGCAGGCGGTTGGTCTATCGGGGACCCAACCCCTGTTCACGGCCTGGGCGGCTCGAGGCGATCACGTGGGCGGAACGCTGCGGATCGTCACGGCCAGCGCGGCCAACGTCCCGGGCCCCGATCCAAGCTGGTCCGGCCTGTCACTCACGAATGACGGCCTGCTGACGTTCCGCCAGGTCGGCGGTCCGGACGGCTTCGAGCTCGTCCCCGACCTGGCGACGAGCCTGCCCACACCGAGTCCCGACGGGTTGAGCTACTCCTTTACCCTGCGCCAGGGCATCCGCTTCTCAAGTGGCGCGCCGGTCAAAACCAGCGATGTCCTGTGGTCCGTCGAACGTTCGGTGGTGGCGAACACGAGCCTGCTCGCGCCCGATGTCCTCGATCAACAGGCCCTGACGGGCTGCACGGCCACCCACTGCGACCTGGCGAAGCAGGTCGTGATCGACGATCAGGCTGGCACGGTCACCTTCAAGCTGCTCGCACCAGACCCGTACTTCCTGTATGACCTGGTCGGGATGTACGTCGTCCCGGCCGGGACGGCGATGACCCAGAGCGCGACCCCGCTCCCGTCGACGGGACCCTACGAGTTCGGCACGGTCTCGGCCGATCACGTGGTCCTCAAGCGCAACCCCGAGTTCCAGGTGTGGTCGCCTGATGCCCAGCCGGCGGGCTACCCGGATGAGATCGACTGGCAGGTGGTGCCCAGCGAAACCGCCGCGCTGCAGGCGGTCGAAACCGGGACCGCCGATTGGATCGCGGATCCGCTCACGACTGACCAGGTCGATCAGCTCGAGACGGAATGGCCCGGACAGCTGAACATCGCCCCGTCCACTCGCGTGTGGACCGAGATGATGAATACGACGATCGCGCCATTCAGCAGCCTTGCCGTCCGGCAGGCCCTGAACAAGGTCGTCGATCGCCAGGCGGTCGCCGACGCATTCGGCGGCGGCTTGGTCACCTGCCAGGCCGTGCCGCCGACATTCGCGGGCTACGAGCCGTACTGCCCGTATACAAGCGCTCCGGATTCGAGCCAGACCTGGCGCGGTCCTTCGGCGACGATCGGCGAGGCGATCGCGACGATCAAGGCAGCCGGTATGTACGGCAAGCCGGTCACGATCTGGACGAGCACGGACCAGCCGTTCGAGAACGTCCAGGGCTACTTCGTCAAGCTCCTCACGAAGCTCGGCTTCCGGGTGGCCTCGAAGACGATGAGCGACGATCGGTTCTTTGGTGGCGATCCGGCGTCGCCGGTGACCAGCGCGGCCGCGGCGCGATCGGCCGCAATGGCCGGGTTCTGGTTCTACAGCTCCGTTCCGTCCGCGTCGCAGACGTTCCCGGGGGTCTATACCTGCCCCGGATTCGTGTCATTCGACGAACGCTACCCGCAGCAGCTCTGCGACCGGATCGTCGATGCCAACGTCCGCCAGGCCCTCGAGGACGAGCAATCGGGGGATCCCAACCAGCGAGCCTTGGCCAACGAGCTTTGGACGAAGATCGACCAGGAAGTCGTCAGCGACGCGCCGGCGGTCTTCGCGTTCAACCCCTGGGACGTCGACTTCTTCTCGGCGCGGGTCGGCCATTTCCAGCATCAACCGGTCTTGAACGTCCTGCTCGACCAGCTCTGGGTCCAGTGACCACCGGTTCGTTTTCTGCCCCCTAGCGACTTCGCGGACGCTCGACGATCACCAGGCGATTGCCGTCCGGGTCGCGGAACGAGAACATCGGGACGGGATACGGGATGACCTCCGGGTCGGCCTCGACGCCGAGCGAGCGCAGGTGGGCGTGCTCCGCGTGCGCATCGTTGGTCACCAGTCGGACCTGCGTGTCGATGCCGGCCGGACTGCCGTCCCGAGCCTGCATGAGGGCGATGCTCGTTGCGGCCCCGATCGGGGCGACCTCGAGCCAGCGCTCCCCCTGGCCGTAGGCGACG
>DATGGC010000056.1:0-1847 GCA_035308745.1 Candidatus Limnocylindrales bacterium
TGGTCGCCCGGTCGCGCAACGAGGGACTCCCGGTCGAGCTCGTGGTCGGCGAAGAGATCACGACGCGGCAGGGCCACCTGCTCGGGATCGGGCTCTCGGAACGCGTCCCCGCTGGGCGATCGCTGGCCACGGCGATCGCCCTGATCCACGAGCAGGGTGGGATCGCCGTGGCGGCCCATCCCCTGCTGCCCGCCTACATGGCGGCGCCCGAGCAACTGTTGGTCGAGCTCGCCGAAGGGGATCCAAGCTCTCGCCCGGACGCGCTCGAGGCGATGCACCCCACCGCCGCCTGGCTCCCCGGCTGGCGGGGAAGCGTGGAACGGCTGGCGACCCGCTGCGGGTACGCGGTCGTGGGCGGGTCGGACGCCCACGCGGCCCGCTCGGTTGGGCGTGTCTGGACCGCGTTTCCCGGCGCGACCGCGGCCGACCTCGTGGCCGCGATCCGTGCCCGCGAGACCTCGGCCGACGGTCGCCGCCACTCGCTCCGCGACATCTTTCGCTGGCACGGCGCCCGAGGCCGTGACCTGGGCTGAGCGACCGGCTACGAGAGGCAGCCCGTGGGCGATGCGGGCGGGATGAGCCCAGGCTGGCCCAGGGCAACCGGCAGCGGACCCAGCGTCAGCTTGCCCGTATCCACGGTCAGGGTCCCGTCGGCGCTGACTTCCGACCAGAACCGGTCGAGGCTGCGCGGCGCCGGCCCGAGGCTTTCGACCTTGATTCCCAGCCGGTCGTAGCGCGAGCCGTGGCAGGGGCATTCGAACCAGAAGTTCTTGGGGCAGAAGTTCGGCGTACAGCCGAGGTGGGTACAGGCCTGATAGAGCGTCCGGACGTTCGTGGCGGCACCATCGCCGGCCGGGCTGGTGCCCGGGATGAAGGCGTTCTTGTCCGGGTCCACGAGCATGATGAACAGCTTCGCCGCGGGGAAATGGGCGGGCGCGCCCATGCTGAATGGCGGACCGCCGGGAACGTCGAGGCTGCTCTCGGCGATCGTGATCTTGCCGATCGTGATCACGCCGCCGAAGCCACCGGCCAGGTTCGGCCACAGGAACCCGAACGTGCCGGCGACGACCTCGCTCAGCCACAGGCTGACGGCGCCGGCAAGGGACCAGCCCAGGAGCTGGCGTCTCGAGATGCCCTCGGCCTGCTGATGCCGGAGTGCCTTGAGGGCCTCACCGCCCGGCATGGACGGGCGGGACGTTAGGGCCGGCTGCTGGCGATCGAGCTGCATGGCGTCAGCCGAAGTAGAACGGCGGCTCGCCTCGGTCGGGCCTGACCAGGGTTCCGGTCACCTCATCGATCGTCAGGTTGGCGTGCTGGGCAATGAGCCCAGCGATCTGCTCGGGATCCCCGCCACACTGCGCCAGCTCGATGGCATCCACCCCCGGCCAGAGGCGGAGCGCCCGTTGCTCCAGGGCCTCGGCGGGAATAGCGAGGCTGTGCTCGATGAGTGAATCGATCCTCGTCATGGCGACGCTTCTTTCCTGGGCTGGCGTTGAAACCAAGCCTAGGCCGGGACGAACGCGTCGAACAGATCGGGGAGGCTTTCGAGTTGGCTAAGAATGCTTCGCCGGAACCTTCAGGCTCGGGGACGCTCGACGATCACGAGGCGATTGCCGTCCGGGTCGCGGAACGAGAACATCGGGACGGGATACGGGATGACCTCCGGGTCGGCCTCGACGCCGAGCGAGCGCAGGTGGGCGTGCTCGGCGTGCGCATCGTTGGTCACCAGTCGGACCTGCGTGTCGATGCCGGCCGGACTGCCGTCCCGAGCCTGCATGAGGGCGATGCTCGTTGCGGCCCCGATCGGGGCGACCTCGAGCCAGCGCTCCCCCTGGCCGTAGGCGACG
>DATGGC010000057.1:0-6877 GCA_035308745.1 Candidatus Limnocylindrales bacterium
AGCCGAATTCCGACGACTCGGTGAGCGTCGCCCGCACGCCGCCATCGGGCGCAACGCCCGCCCGGAAACGGGCGGGCAATCCAGGCCAGGCGAAATCAGGGACACCCCGTTCGTCGCCGGCCAATGAGCAGGTCAGCGTCCGGCGCTTCGACGCGGATCACCGGGACACGACGCTCACGTTCGCCCAGGCCCTGGCGACCAAGCCCGCCGATCGGCAGCTCCTCTGGATCGACATCAGCGGGCCGCTCGATCCGGGGCGCGCGGCAGATCTCGCCAAGCGCTTTGGCCTGGACGAGCGGACCCGGCGGTCGCTCGAGCAGCCGGGCGACCGGCCCCATCTCGCGATCCATGGAACCTACTTCCATGCCCGGGTCATCGCCGAGCCGCAGGACCGCGCGTCCGAGCGGGCCTGGCTGGATGTCATCGCGGGCCAGGCCAATGCGGTCATCTCGCAGCACGCCCGCCCGATTCGCTTCCTCGAGCAGGTGGATGCCCGGGTGGAGTCAGATGCCTCGGTCGGCTCGATCAGCTCCGCCTCGTTCGTGGCCCTCCTCCTGGACGGGGCCGTCACCAGCTACTTCGAAGCGGCGGACGCGATCGAGGACGACGTTGACGAACTCGATGCGCGATCGCTCCAGCGAAACGCGGGCACCGAGCTGCTCGACGACCTTGTTGCCTTGCGCCGTCGGATTGCCCGCCTGCGTCGGCTGCTCGCGGCGCACCGGGAGGTCTTCGCGGCGCTCTCGGACGCTGGGATGCGCCAGGTCCTCGAGGACGAGGACGCCGCGGCTGGGCTGCTCGCGGTCAGCGAGCGGTTCGGGGATGCCCTGTCGGCGGTCGAGGACGGCCGCGAGGTCCTGCTCGGCTCGTTTGACGTCTACATGACCCGCACGGCCCAGCGGACCAACGACATCATGAAGATCCTGGCGGTGACCACCGTCCTCCTGCTGCCTGGCTCGCTCATCGCCGGGCTGCTGGGGATGAACGTCAGCATTCCGCTGTCCAAGGACGACCCCGCCAGCTTCTGGCTGGTGGTCGTGAGCGTGGTGGCCCTGGCCGCCCTGATCGTGGGGTTCGCGCGCTTCCGGCGCTGGCTGTAGACGACGCAGCGCCGACGGCCGCTGGCTGGCACGACTGTCGGCGCTGCTCGATCTTGCGCCGGGTTCCAACCCGAGGGCCGGCAACGCTGCTCCATTGGGGCCAAGACCTGGTCAACGGAACGCTCCCTGACGATAGTCGCGGCGGTTGACGTGGTCCTGAACGATTGAGGCGAGGATCTCGCAGCGGCATTGCAATCCACCCTGACCGCAGCTCGAGGGGCGCTGGGCGCCGCCGGTGAGGGCGGCCGCGAGCGTGGGTATCCTTCGGCCATGCCCGATCCCCTTGCGATCATCGTCGGCTACCTCGTCGACGATGGCTGGCCGGGCGGTCGGGCCGATCTTCGCGGCTGGCTGGCTGAAGGCGGACCAGCCGGGCTGACAGCGGCATTCCTGGTGGCCCTGGCCGGTCCGGATCAGCCCCTTGCCGAAGCGGCCCAGGTGGTCCTTGGGACCGCGACGATCGGGCTCGAGGAAGACCTGCGCCGCCTGTACGTCCAGGGCCTCGCCAGCGTCCGCCGCGAGCTCCGCGATCGATCGGCGAGCGAACCGGCCTTCAGCGCCACGTTGGCAGCGACGGCCGCGGTGCTGAACGACGCGCCCGATGCCGACCGGGCCAGCGAGGCGATCTGGTCGGTCCTCTATCCCGAGGCCGTTGGCCTGCGCCAGGACGTCGAGGGCGCGATCGACGAGCTTCGCCGCCGGCGCCTCGTCCGGATCGAAGCGTTCCATCCCGAGCCGATCGTCGATGCCGCCCGGGAAGTGCTGTTCACCTCGAATGTCCTGTTGGGGCTGCCGCTCGACGCGCCGGCCGGGGATCCAGCCCTGGACCCGGTGATCGCCGACGCCGTTGCCCGGGCGAGGGCCGGCCGCCAGCTGTACTGGTTCGACCATCCCATCCCGATCGGGGTGGAGCCGGCGGCCAACGAGCTGCTCCATGGCCTGCGCGGCCTCGATGCGGCGATGCGCGCCGAGGGTGCCGGGCGTCGCCTGACTTGCCTCCTGTCGGTGTCGGTCACCCACGCCGAGCTGCGCGGCATCGCGGCCCGCTACCTCGACCAGATGGGCGGGATTGACGAACTCCAGCAGGTCGACGTGCTGGTCGCCACCGAGACCGACGTCCGGCAGCTCGTGGACGAGGTGATCGGGCCGGCGATTGCCCGCTTCGGGCCGCGTCCGGCGACCGGCAGCGTTGATCTCGACGTGCTGGGCGTCGACGGTGAATACGGTCGTCACTACTCGTTCCTCAAGGCGATCGCAGCCATCTGGCACGTCCTGTTCGATCCGGCGGTGCGGGGCACCTTCAAGATCGACCTCGACCAGGTCTTTCCCGAGCCGGAGCTGATCACCGAAACGGGCCGGACGGCCCTCCAGCACCTGGAGACCCCGCTGTGGGGCGCCACCGGCCGGGACTCGGCCGGCCGCCCGATCGAGCTCGGCCTGCTGGCCGGTGCGCTGGTCAACGCGAGCGACATTGGACGGGGCCTGTTCACCCCGGATGTGGCCGTCCCGACGGGCTCGCTCCGGCCATCAGACCATGCCTTCTTCAGTCCCCTGCCCCAGGCCATCTCGACCCGGGCCGAGATGAGCGAGCGCTACGACACGCCGCTGCCCGACGGGATCGGTAGTGCGCTCGAACGGGTCCATGTGACGGGCGGAACGAGCGGCATCCTGGTCGACGCACTGCGCCGCCATCGGCCCTTCACGCCGACGTTCATCGGACGCGCCGAGGACCAGGCCTACGCGCTGTCGGTCCAGGGCCGGACCGGGCCCAGGCTCGCCTGCCTGCACGCCGCGGGCCTGATCATGCGCCACGACAAGGAGGCCTACGCCGGCGCGGCGATCGAGGCGTCACTGGTCGGCAAGCTCGTCGGCGACGACGTCCGGATCCTGGCCTTCTCGGCCTACGCCCGGGCGCTGGCCGCCGGGAGCGGGACCGAACCCACGATCGACTCGATCAAGGCCTTGATGGATCCGTTCACCGGTGGGTTCATCTCGCGCCTGCCGGTCACAGTCGTCCTGCTCCGCTTCGCCCTGCGCATCCTGGAGGCGTTCAGCGCCGGCGGGGCCGACGTCGGCCGGGCCTATGCCGAGCTCGGGTCACAGCGCTTGGCCGAGGCCCTCACGGCGACTGCCGACACGGTCGGCGTTCGGGCCCTGATCGACGCCGAACGGGCCCAATGGGACGACCTCTACGACACGCTCGATGGCCTCGAGGCGGCCCTTGCGGCCGGCGACGTCGAGGCGCTCCATCTGCGCCAGCGGGCCCGCGAGCTGATCGACGGCTGGCGCCTCCGAGCCTTCGCCTGAGGCGGGTCCACCCCGCTCATGACCAGCGCGTCATGACACCAGCCGGACCGAGCTACAGACTCCTCGAACGGCTGCCTGAATCTGCATGCGGCCCGCAACACCAAGCGGTCAGGGAGCGTCCGACGATCATGAGCCCGAGCCTCTGGACGGTCGTCTGGATTGCGCTTCGCAGCGTGGTGCTGATCGTGGTCGGCTGGCTCCTGATCATGGTCCTGTTTCCCGCCGCACTCGTGGCTGCCGGAAACTAGCCACTCAGGGCAGGGCGATCAGGGCAATCGCGACAAGGGCCAGCAGGATCCCGGCCACCTGCGAGCGCCCCAGTCGTTCCTTGGTGATCAGCCGGGCGAGGATCGTGGTCGCGGCGGGGTGCTGCGAGCCGACCACTGCGGCGATGCCGACAGAGCCCTGGTTGACCGCGAGCAGGAAGAACGCGGCGCCGCCGACGTCGGTCAGGCCGAGGGCGAGCATCGTCGGGATCAGGTTGCGTGGAATCCAGGCGAGCCCGCCATTCCGGGCCAGGAACGGGACCGCGAAGGCCAGGCCGCTCACGTGGCTCATCGCCAGCGGCCACCAGGTCCCTCCGCCGGCGTGCTCGCTGGCGCCCATTGCCAGGTAGAAGCCGCTGGCGCCGATTCCCGACGCCACGGCCAGGAGCAGCCCGGTCCGGCTGAGCACGCTGGCCTCGGCCGGCCGGGTGACCAGCACGATCGCGACCAGGGCGAGGACGATCCCGGCCACGTCGAGGGCGGTCAGCTGGTCGCCGAACAGCGCCCCGACGACGACCGGCACGCCGGCCCCCACCAGCGCCGCGATCGAGGCGACCAGGCCCATCGCCCCGGTCGTGAGGGCCATGTACAGGGTGGTCAGGGCGACGATCCCGGCGCAACCGGCGATGGCCGCGCAGGCCAGGGCGACCAGCGGCGGGACTGGCTCGCGAACGATCACCAGGATCACGGCGATGATCGCCAGCCCCACGGCCTGCGATGGGACGACCGTGGCCAGCGGCGTCGTCCGCCGGCTGACGGTCCCGCCCAGGAAGTCCGACGAGCCCCAGCTCGCGGCGGTCACCAGGCCGTAGCCGACCCCGGCGGGCGTCACCTGCTCATCGGGTCGCGGCCGGCCGAGTCGAGCATCGCTGCCCAGGGGTGGGTCGGATCGAGCGACGGACAGAAGTTCAGGTGGTCTCCGGGGATCCCCAGCCGGAAGCGGAGCACCGCCCCGAGGTCATCCTGGGTCACGAACAGCTCATCGTGATGGGGGCCACCGAAGCAGACGTTGGTCGGCGTTGGGCCGCCGGTCGGGATCCGGTCACGCTCGGTGCCGTTCGAGTCGTAGACGACGATCGCGCCGCTGCCGATATGGGCCACGTACAGGTTGCCCTCGGCGTCGAAGCACATCCCGTCGGGCCCGCCCCATTCGAGACCGGCCTGGCTGGGGCACTCGCAGAAGAGCGTCTCATTGGCCGCCTGGCCGGGGCCGGTCACGTCCCAGACCCAGATCCGGTTGGTGATCGTCTCGGCCACGTACAGGCGATCGTCACGGACGACGATCCCGTTCGGGAAGCGCATCCCGGTCCGCAGCCGGTGGGCCGTTCCGGTCGACCAGTCGAAGCCGAAGACGTTGCCGATCGGCTGGTCGGGCCCGCTCCCCCACGGATCGGTGAAGAAGAGGTTGCCCGCCGGATCGAAGGTGAGGTCGTTGGGACCGTTGATCCGGCCCTCCGACCAGCGGCTGATGTGGTCGGTGATGGCACCGTCCGGCCCGACCCGGACGATCGAGCGACGACCTTCGTCCGTGACGTACAGCGCCCCATCCGGTCCAAAGGCCAGGGCAGCGGGGATGCCCACGATCGCGCTGGTCGAGGTGCTGAAGATGGTCCGGGTCGAGCCCGGCTGGTCGAGCCGGGTGGCCGAGATGTCGCCACCGGCCGCCCGCCACGGTCCGCCGGCCTTGTCCTCGCTGCACACGTTCAGGATCCAGCCAGCTGGCCCGACAACCGGTCCTTCCGGCGCGGGCTGGCCGTCCGCGATGCGCTCGATCTCGATGGCGGTCAAACCGATCTCTCCCTGCAGCCCCCACCGTGCCGGCGGCGCAGCCGCGCAATATCCTTCCAGTATTGGCAACTTCGTGCCGAGGAGCAATCGGCGCGAACCCGTGCCTCAGGCCCAGGCGATCGGAGCAGGTTGATGAGTGAACGCGCGACCCAGGCCCAGGTCGCCATTGTGACTGGCGCCGGCTCCGGGATTGGGGCGGCGATCGCCCGGGACCTCGGCGCCCGGGGCACCAACCTGGTCCTGGTCGGGCGGCGGGCGGAGCTCCTCGACGAGCGGGTCGCCGAGATCGTGGCGGCCGGTGGCGGCGCCCTCGCGGCAGCCGGCGACGTCCGCGAGTTTGCCGACCTCGAGCGGGCGGCGAGCGTCGCGCTGGATCGCTGGGGCCGGATCGACATCCTGGTCGCGAACGCCGCGATCGCCGATTTCGGCCCGATCGCCGAGGCCGATCCCGAGCTGTGGCGGGATGTGATCGTGACCAACGTGCTGGGCGTGATGTACGCCGTGCGAGCGGTCCTGCCGCACATGCTCAGCGCAGGCACCGGCCACGTCGTCATCACTGCGTCCGGCTCGGGCCGGGTCACCTACGTCGGCGAGCCGGCCTACGTGGCCAGCAAGCACGCCACCGTGGCCTTCGCCGACTGCCTTCGGCTGGAAGTCGCGGCGGCCGGGATCCGGGTCTCGGTGATTGAGCCGGGCCTGGTCGAAACGCCACTCATCCATGTCTACGAGGGATCCAACGACATGGTCGGCGAGGTCGACGCGCTGGCTCCCGAGGACATTGCCCGGGCCGTCCGCTACGTGCTCGACCAGCCGCCCGGGGTCAATGTCTTCGAGGTCCTCGTTCGCCCGACCCGGCAGCTGCTCTAGGAGGACGGACCATGCCCGGTTCGTGGGCGTGGCGCGGCCGGCTTCGGGGCGTTGGTCTCTTCCACGCAACAAACACGACGAAACCGGGCTCGAGCGGCGGGCGTGGGCGCCACGAGCAGGCCCTGGGCGGCGGCCGGCGGCCGATTCATGCCGGGCCGAGCGTGGGACGGGATGAGTCATTCGAGCCGCGGGTCGCCGGCCCTCGTCGTCGGCCGCGAAACGAGCCATTTGGTGCGCGGAGAAGACCAGGTGCAGGGCCGCCCGGGATCCGGGCCCGCCACCCAGCGCGGGAGCCTGAGACGAAGCGCTACGCCCGCGCCGGCTCCTGGTCGATCATCCGGATCCAGGGCGGCGGCGTCGGGATCGGCCGGGGCGCCATCGGGACGCCGTTGAGGATGGTCGCCCGGCAGGCCAGCCTCTGGTCGTAGCGGCGGGTCTCGCCGAAGACGTCAAACAGCTCGATCGGGCCCGGCTCCAGCTCGAGGATCGCGACGTCGGCCCGGGCACCCGGGCGCAGCGTGCCCCGATCGGCGAGGCCGAACATGGCCG
>DATGGC010000058.1:0-2920 GCA_035308745.1 Candidatus Limnocylindrales bacterium
TCCATCCTGAAACGATGCCGCCCTAGGGTCAGTTGCCCGGCGCTTAACCACGTGGAGGGATATGGTTTGGGCGTGAACGTCACGCTTCGATCCCGATCGAGATCGATCCTGACCCGGGTTCTGGGCACGCTGGGCGTCGGCCTGATGGTGGTCTCCTGCGTGGGATCGGGTGCGGTTGCCGGGACGCCCGCGACCACCAAACCGGCGGTCTCGGCCAAGCCCACGGCCGCACCGGCGGTGGCCACGGATTGGCCGGTCTATCACGGCGACCCGGCCCGGACCGGCATCGCGGCCTCGTTCCCGGCCCTGGGCGCGGGCCTGACCCAGGCCTGGAGCACGGGCCTCGACGGCGCGGTGTACGGCGAGCCGCTCGGCGTCTCGGGCGAGGTCCTCGTCGCCACCGAGAACGACAGCGTCTATAGCCTCGATCCCACGACCGGCAGCATCAACTGGCGCACGCATCTGGGCACGCCGGTCCCGCTCTCGACGCTGCCCTGCGGCAACATCGATCCGCTGGGGATCACCAGCACCCCGGTCTACGACCCGGCCACCGGCTCGGTCTTCGTGGTGGCCGAGGTCACCGGCCCGGCCCACACCCTGTTCGCCCTGGACGCCTCGACCGGCGCGGTCCGCTGGTCGCGCAGCGTCGACCTGGCCGGCCATACGCCGGCGACCCATCAGCAGCGGGCCGCCCTGGCCCTGGGCAACGGCTTCGTCTATGTCGGCTTCGGTGGCCTGGCCGGCGACTGCGGCCAGTACCAGGGCGAGGTCGTCGGCGTCCCGACGACCGGCTCCGGATCGACGATCTCGTACCAGGTCCCGGTGGCCCGCGAGGGCGCGGTCTGGGCGACCGGCGGCCCGGTCATCGATAGCTCGGGCAACCTGTACGTCTCGGTCGGCAACGGCAGCTCGACCACGACCTACGACGGCAGCGACAGCGTCGTCGAGCTGTCGCCGGCCCTCAAGCTGCTGTCCCGCTTCGCTCCGTCCTCCTGGGCGAGTGACAATGCAACCGATCTCGATCTGGGCTCGCTCAGCCCGGCGTTGGTCGCTGGCAGCTGGGTCTTCATCGCCGGCAAGAGCGGGACGGGCTACACCCTCCAGCAGGGTGCCCTGGGCGGGATCGGCAGCCAGCTCCACTCGGCCTCGGTCTGTGCAGGGTTCGGTGCGGCTGCCGTGGATGGCACCACCGTCTACGTCCCGTGCTCGAGCGGGCTGCGGATGGTCCAGATCGGCGCCGGCGGCGTGATCAACGTGGGCTGGCAGACCTCGTCGGGCGCCACCGGGCCGCCAGTCGTCGGCGGCGGTGCGGTGTGGAGCGTCTCGATCTCGTCGGGCACCCTGTTCGCGCTGTCGCCAACCGACGGCAGCGTCCTCACCAGCATCCACCTCGGGCCGGTCCCCCACTTCGACGCCCCGACCCTGTGGGACGGCCTCGTGCTCGTCGGCACGCTCTCGGGCGTCCAGGCGATTCGGCCGGCGATCCCGGGTCCGGCGTCGACCTATCACAGCATCGGCGCGACCCGGATCCTCGACACGCGGGTCGGCACCGGCCTGAGCCAGCCGTTCGTGAGCACGATCCCGCGCGAGTTCGCCGTGGCCGGGACCGGCGGCGTTGATGCGGCGGCGGTCGCCGTGACGGGCAACCTGACGGTGACCGGCCAGACCCATGCCGGCTACGTGAGCCTGACGAGCAGCGCCGAGAGCGCGCCCGATACCTCGACGATCAACGTCCCGCTCGGCGATACCCGGGCCAACGGGGTGACGGTCAGCCTGGCCGGCGACGGCGGGCTGTGGGCAACCTATGTCGGCGGCCGCTCGGCCAGGGCCAACCTGATCTTCGACGTGACCGGCTACTTCACCGCCGATACCAGCGGCGCGACGTACCACCCCCTGGCACCGGCCCGGGTCCTCGATACCCGCGGCGCAGCGCCGCTCGCGAGCAACGTGCCGTTCGAGTTCGCTGTGACGGGGCTGGGCAGCGTGCCGTCGGGTGCGACGGCCGTGACCGGCAACCTGACGGTGACCGGCCAGACCCACGCAGGCTACGTCAGCTTGACCAGCAGCTCGGAGAGCGCCCCAACGACCTCGACGATCAACTTCCCGCTGGGCGACACTCGGGCCAACGGGGTCACCGCGCAGCTCACCGGGGCCGGGCAGCTCTGGGCGACGTACGTGACGGGATCGGGCAGCACCAACCTGATCTTCGATGTCACCGGCTACTTCACGCCCGACCTGACCGGCGCCACCTACCACACGATCGGCGCCAGCCGGATCCTCGATACCCGCGTCGCCACCGGCCTGAGCCATCCGTTCGTGAGCGCGGTTCCCCGCGAATTCGCCGTCGCCGGGGCGGGCGGCGTCGACGCGGCCGCGATCGCCGTGACCGGCAACCTGACGGTGACCGGCCAGACCCACGCAGGGTACGTCAGCTTGACCAGCAGCTCGGAGAGCGCGCCGACGACCTCGACGATCAACGTGCCCCTGGGCGACACCCGGGCAAATGGCGTGACCGTCGGATTGGCCGGCGATGGCGGCCTCTGGGCGACGTACGTCGGCGGCGGAACGGCCCATACGAACCTGATCTTCGACGTGACCGGCTACTTCACACCCTGACGAGAAGAGGCCAGCGTCGGGTCAACGTTGAGATCAATCTCTAACCCGCGGGGCGCCGGCTGGCAAGGATCTCGAGCAGGCGTCTAGCGCCGAGCCCGTCCGGCGCTGATCACCCACCTTCGCTGACGGCCCCGGCCCCCGATAGCGGCTTGGGGCCAGCCCGAGATTTCTTTTGAACGTTCTCCCGACGATCGCGCCCAAAGCACTTGGGGGTTGCATCGCAGGGAGAATGCCAATGACTCGTGGCCGCAGCGTGCCGATCCGGGGAGCTTTGGTCGTGGTTGCCGCGCTCGTGGCGGCCGCC
>DATGGC010000059.1:0-12537 GCA_035308745.1 Candidatus Limnocylindrales bacterium
AGGAGTGCCTCGCCGGGCCGGTCGACGAGGGGCAGCCTGATCGTCAGCCCGGGATCGTCGCGATCGCGGTAGCCCTCGGTCATCTCGTGCTGGCTCATGCCCGTCCCGCAGCGGGTGCACCAGGGCATCGTGTCGTGGCCCTTGTACAGCCAGCCGCGTCGATGGCACTCGGCGATGAAGCCCCAGATCAGGTCGTTGTTCTCGTTGCTGAAGGTGAAGTACGAGCCGCCCAGGTCGGGCATCCCCAGCCGGCCGACGAGCATCTCGACCGAATCGGTGACCGGCCCGGACGGACCGGCGACGGTCACCGGCGCGGACGGGTCGCTGGCCAGCTGATCGCGTAACCGGCGCAGCTCGTCGGGATCGTTCCAGTCCATCCACATCCCGAGCCGGATCGACTGCTCGGTCTGCCGGGCGGCAAAGGTCAGCACCCGCTGCTTGCACAGGCTGACGAACTCGGCGATCCCGTAGGCCTCGATGTCGCGCTTGTTGGCCAGGCCCAGGTCGCGCTCGACGTTCACCTCGACCCACAGCCCCTGGCAGTCAAAGCCGTTCTGGTAGCGCTCGTCCTTGCCGAGCATCGCCTGGAAGCGCTGGAACAGGTCCTTGTATGTCCGGCCCCAGGCGTGGTGGACGCCCATCGGGTTGTTGGCCGTGATCGGCCCGTCGAGGAAGCTCCAGCGCGGACCACCCGCGTTCTGCGCCCGCAGCCGGGCGAACGTTCGCCGATCCTTCCAGCGGGCGAGCATCTCGTGCTCGGCGGCGATCAGGTCGGGCTTGGCGTTGACGGGTCGAAACATCGGGCCTCGGTGAAGCGTCTGGAACCTCGCCCTCGCCAAACGCCGGCGGGCGTGACCCGTGACGGCGGACAAGTGGAGGTCCGGTTATCCTACCCGCGATGCAGCCCCCGGAGGAAGCGCGACCGCGCCCGCGCCAGCAGTCGGCCTTCGTGGCGGCGTTCATCTCCCTCCTCTTCCCCGGCCTGGGCCACGCCTACGCCCGAACCTGGACCCGGGCAATCGGCTTCGCCGCGCCGCCTCTCCTGCTCCTTGCCCTGCTCCTCGGGATGGTCCTGAAGCTGGGGCCGGAGGCCGCCGCGTTCACCCTGGCGGCCAACCTCAACCTGGTCCTGGCCGCGAACATCGTGATCCTGCTGTACCGGGCGGTGGCCGCGATCGATGCCTACCGGGTCGTCGTCTTCCTCAACGCCCGGGCCGAGGGTGACGGCCGCCTCGGCCGTCGGGCGATCCGGCTCAATCCCCTGTCGGTCGCCGGGCTGGCGGCCGTCTGCCTGGTGATGGCCGGCGCGCATGTGGTCGTCGCCGAGTACGGCGGCGGTGCCCAGGCGTACATCAACTGCATCTATGACCCGAACTGTGATACGACCTTGGGCGCCTCGCCGAACCCCAGCGACGGGCCGGTCAGCACCGATTCGCCGACCCCCACCCTGTCCCTGCCGCCGGTCGGCACGGCCCTCCCGTCGACCGTCGCGGTAACCCCCTGGAACGGCACCGACCGGTTGAACATCCTGCTCCTGGGCGTCGACCAGCGCTCGGGCGACACGACCTTCAATACCGACACGATGATCGTGGTCTCGATCGACCCGGTCACCAAGAACGTGGCCCTCTTCAGCCTGCCCCGGGACACCGTCGACGTGCCCCTGCCGGCGTCGGCCCAGGGCGTCTTCGGATCGGTCTACCAGGGCAAGATCAACAGCCTCTGGACGAACGCCCGGAACCGGCCCGATGCCTTCCCGGGAACGGGCAACGCGCGCGGCTACAACGCCCTCAAGGAAACCCTCGGGACCCTCTACCACCTCAACATCCAGTACTACGTCATGGTCAACTTCCAGGGCTTCAAGAAGGTCGTGGACACCCTCGGCGGGGTGACCATCGACGTCCAGAACCCGGTCGTCGACGATCGCTATCCGGCCGATGACGGGACCGACCTGCGGGTCTACATCCCGGCCGGGGTCCAGCACATGACGGGCGCCCAGGCCCTCGTCTACGCCCGCTCGCGCCACGGCTCGAACGACTTCGACCGGGCTTCCCGCCAGCAGCGCGTGATCCTGTCGATCCGCCAGCAGGCCAACCCGCAGACCGTGCTGGCCAACCTGTCGCCCCTCCTCGACGCCCTGAAGTCGTCGTTCAAGACGGACATCCCCCTGGACAAGCTGGCCGCGCTGATCCAGCTCTCGAGCCAGATCAACACGGCCAACATCCGTTCGTACGTCTTCTCGCCGCCGCGCTTCGGGACCGAGGGCTACCCGGGCGGGATCTACAGCATCGTGCCCAATGTGGCCCTGATCCGGAGCACGGTCGCCAACGCGTTCAAGATCGACCCGGCCCTCGAGGCCCTGCGCGACTCGGTCTCGGCCGAGGACGGCACGATCTGGGTCGTCAACGGCTCGGGCCAGAGCGGCCAGGCCAACACCCTGGTGGCCTTCCTCGAATACGAGGGCCTGACCGCGGTCGCCCAGACCCAGCGCCCGCCGGTCAATCCGGCGAACACCGTGATCAAGGTCTACAACGGCCGCGAGACCGAGCTGCCGGTGACCGTGGCCCTGCTCGAGAAACTCTTCAAGGTCCAGGTCCAGCTGGTGAACGACCCCAGCGTGACCGTGGACATCATCATCACCACGGGCAAGGCGACGGTCACCATGACCCCGCCGCCGGGGCCCTGAGCTCGCGCCCGGAGGGCGACCCTCAGCCGGCCTCGCCGATCGGCGTCAGCCAGTGGCTGAACTGGGGCAGCTTGCCCCGCACCGCCTCGAAATAGCGCTCCGAGATCGCCCGGCCGATCGGTCCGACCGCACCCGAGCCGACGGCCCGGTGGTCGACCTCGACGACCGGTGAGACCTGGACGCCGGTTCCGCACAGGAAGATCTCGTCGGCGATGTACAGCTCGGAGCGGTCGATGGAACGGACCTCAACCGGCAGGCCCTCGGCCTGGCACAGCTCGATCATCGCCTGGCGGGTGATCCCCTCCAGGATGTCGTCGTAGACCGGCGGCGTCAGGACCACCCCATCGCGGACGACGAACAGGTTGGCCGCCGAGGCCTCCGAGGCGTGGCCGTTGGCGGTCAGGACGATGGCCTCGTCGAAGCCGTTGAGCTCCGCCTCCGACTTCTGGAAGGCCATGTTCGCGTAGCCGCCAGTGATCTTGCCCCGGGCCGGGAGGGCCTCGTCGGCGTTGCGCCGCCAGGACGAGGTCATCACCCGGACGCCCTTCTCGGTCTCGATGTAGTTGCCGAACGGCAGCGCGACCACGCACAGGTCGAAATCGAGGTGGTGGAGGCGGACGCCGATGGCCCGGGTCGACTTGTAGAACGAGGGCCGGACGTAGACATCCTCGCGGAAGGCGTTCCGGCGGACGACCTCGGTGATGATCGCGACCAGCTCGTCGACCGGCGGGGTGGGCTCCATCATCATGATCAGGCAGGAATTCCGGATGCGCTCGACATGCTCGCGCAGGAAGAGCCCGTAGAGCGTGCCCTCGTCGGCGTTCCAGTACGCCCGGATGCCCTCGAAGACGGCCGTCCCGTACATGAACGCGTGGGTCATGATGCTGATCTTCGCGTCGCGCATCGGGACGTAGGCGCCCTCGAAGTAGCAGGTCAGCGAATCAAGCTCGGCATCGGCCGCCGGGCGGGTCCGGGTGGGCTTGTCGGTCAGCATCGGGAACGGCTCCTGTCCTGGCATCGCGAGCACGGCCCGCAACAGTTCGAGGGCCGCATCATACCAGCGGCCTCTGGGCCGTCCCCGTCAGGCGGCCAGCAGCCCGGCCAGGCTGGCCACGACCAGGCCCAGCTGGGCCAGGTAGAGCAGGCCGCCGACCAGCAGCCGCCGGCCGGCCAGGCGTCCCGAGCGGGCCATCGGCAGGAAGATCACCACGGTCGAGAGGAGGGCGACCCCGGCCGAGGCGAAGGCGACCCATGAGCCAGACCCGATCGACCACTCGCCCGACGCGAAGAGGAGGGCGATCGAGGTCGGGATGGCCGCCTGGAAGACCATCGCCCCGGTGATGTTGCCGAGGGCCAGGGTGTCCTTGCCCCGCCGGATCCAGATCACGCTGTTGAGCTTCTCGGGCAGCTCGGTCGCGATCGGTGCGATGACCAGGCTGAGCAGCGTCTCGTCGAGGCGCACGGCCCGGGCCAGGCTCTCGACCGCGCCGACGAAGACGATCGCCCCGCCGACGATCGCGGCCAGGGCCACCAGCAGCTGGACGACGACCAGCCACATCCGCGGCCCGCCGCCCGACGCCGGCGCGCTTCGATCGAGGCGCCCGAAGCGGAGCGGCGCCAGGTCGTCGGCCGAGCCGCTGGCGCCGGCCTGGAGGTGGCCGCGAACGTACCAGCCATAGGCGCCGATCAGGACCAGCGCCGCCAGCCAGCGCGGCGGGGCCAGGTCGGCGGGCAGGAAGGCGATCGCGATCGCGAATGCATAGGTCAGGCCGAAGACCCGCAGGTCGTGGCCCAGGACCCCGGCGTCGACGTTGAGCAGCGCGGCGCCCGCCCCGCGCCGGACCCGGATGACGACCGCCAGGCCGGTCACGAACATGGCCAGGGTCGCCAGCATGAACGGCGCCCCCAGGATCGCGCCAATGCCCACCGCGTCCGAGTGGGAACCGGCCCCGAAGATGATCGCGACGAGCGGGATCATGGTCTCCGGCAGGGCGGTCCCGACCGCCGCCAGGACCGAGCCGACCGCGCCCTCGCCCAGCCCGAGCAGGTGGCCGAACCACTCGACCGCGTTGGTGAACAGCTCGGCGCCGACGAGGATGACGCCAAAGGCGACGACGAGCAGGAGGATCGTCATCGGCCGCCGAGCAGCCGGGTCAGGCTGGGATCCGCACGATCCGGGCGGGTGGCCGCCGGGTCAGGGTCGGAGATGCTGCGGCGCGTACGGCAGGAGGGCCACGTGGCGGGCCCGCTTGAGCGCGACCGACAGCTCACGCTGGTGGCCGGCGCAGGTGCCGGTCTTGCGCCGCGGCTCGATCTTGGCCCGCTCCGACAGGTAGCGGCGGAGGCGGTTGACCTCCTTGTAGTCGATCAGCACGGTCTTGTCGGCGCAGAACGCGCAGACCTTGCGCCGGCGCCGGTCGCGGTAGTAGTCGTCGCGCTTCTTGGATTTGCTCTGGATCGGCGGCATCGGTGGTCTGGTCTCCTAGAACGGGAGGTCGTCGAAGTTGCTCTCGTCGAGCTTGTCGCCGGCCGGCTCGTCGGCCCGGGCCGGTCGAGCGGGGCGGGCGGCACCCGCGGCAGGAGCGCCGGTGGACGGCCCCGGATCGCCGTCCTCGTCGCGGCTGCGCCGCTCGAGGTTGGTCACCTGGTTGGCCACCAGCTCGGTGGTGTAGCGCTTCTGGCCGTCCTTGTCTTCCCACTGGCGGGTCTGGAGGCGGCCCTCGATGTAGACCTTGTTGCCCTTGCGCAGGTACTCCGCGGCGCGCTCGGCCTGCTGGCCCCAGACCACGACCCGGAACCACTCGGTCTCTTCCTGCCACTCGCCGTTCTGGCCCTTGTAGTTGCGGTTGACGGCGACCGTGAACTGGGTGACCGCCTGGCCCCCCGGGGTATAGCGCATCTCCGGATCACGGCCGAGGTTGCCGATGATCATGGCCTTGTTGAGCGACACGACGCGGTCCTCCGGCTACTCAGTCGATCGCTGCCGGAGCGGCTTCGCTCTCGGATTCGTCAATCAGCTCGCCCCGTGGCTCGTCGTACTCCTCGTCCTCGCCGGGCGGCAGGCGGTCCTCGTCGTCGCCCAGGGCGTCGGACGAGTCGGCATTGCGCGACGCCTTGAGCGGGCGCTCGACGCGGGTCACCAGGTGGCGCAGGAGCTCCTCGGTGATCAGCAGGCTGCGCTCGAGCTCGACGATCGACTCGGCCGGGGCCTCGAAGTGGATGATGTGGTACGAGCCTTCACGGTGGCGGTTGATCGGGTAGGCCAGCCGCCGGCGGCCCCACGGGGCGACCTTGACGATCTGGCCTCCGGCGGCCGTCAGCTGACGGGTGATCCGGTCGATCAGGGCCTGGCTCTTGTCGTCGGCCAGGTCTGGCCGGAGGACAAGCATCAGTTCGTATCGGCGCACGCGCGCATGACTCCTTCCTGTGGGAATGCCCGCGCTGAGCCGGCCGTGCCGGGGCGGAGCCGAAAGGACAAGGACGCCAGTCTAGCATGGGCCCGCCGAGCGGCCGGTCCAGCCAGGATCCCGGGCGGCCCGTTGTATCCTGAGCGCTCATCCAGCCGCCCAGCCCGGGAGAGCCTGTGCCCGCCAGTTCCATCCTGCTCCTTGATCGAGACCCGCGCAGCAGCGAGCTGATCCAGCGGGTCCTCACGGCCGGCGGGGCGTCGGTCACGGTGCTGACCGATTCGGCCGAGGCGATCAGCTCGGCCGCCGGGTTCAGCCTGGTGATCATCGATGTCACCGATCCGGCGACCAACCCCGCCGACGTCTGCCGGGCGCTCCGCTCGCAGTCCGCCCTGGCGTCGATCCCGGTCCTGTGCATCTGCCAGTCGGACGATGTCGAGGAGCGGATCCGGTTCCTCGAGGCCGGCGCCGACGACGTGATCGCCAAGCCCTTCGACGGGCGCGAGCTCGAGGCCCGGGTCGAGGCCCTCGGTGTCCGGTTCACGACCTCGCGCGACCTCGCGCCGCTGACCACGACCGAGGCGACCGTCAGCCGGCCGCGCAACCTGGTCGCGATCTTCAGCCCGAAGGGCGGCGCCGGCGCCACGACCCTGGCCACCAACATCGCCAGCGTGATGGCCGAGCGCCGGCCGGGCCGGGTCGCGATCATCGACTTCGACCTCCAGTTCGGGCAGGTCGGGACCCACCTCAACGTGCGCCCCCGGCAGACGATCGCCGACCTCGCCCGGGACGACCAGTCGCGGCATGACATCGAGCTGGTCAAGGCCTACGCCGCCCAGACCGCCTTCGGCCTGGCCGTCTTCGCGGCGCCGAGCTCGCCCGAGCTGGCCGAGACGATCAGCGTGGCCCACGTCGAGGAGATGCTGACCACGATCTGCGCGGCGTACGACTACGTGATCCTCGACGCCGGCTCCTACCTGGACGAGCGGAGCATGACGATGCTCGACCGGGCGGACGGCGTGGTCATCCCGGTCTACCCCGAGATCGCGGCGCTCAAGGCCGCCCACCTGCTGATCGACTACCTGAACGAGACCAGCGCGATCGTGGCCAAGACCCTGTTCGTCCTGAACAACCTGTTCGTGCGTGAGCTGCTCAAGCTGCGCGACGTCGAAAACGGCCTGGGAGCCCGGATCGCGCTCGACCTGCCCTACGACCCGTTCCTCTACCAGAAGGCGGTCAACGAAGGGATCCCGCTCGTCCGGGGAGCCGCCCGGACGGCCATCGCGGAGCGCTTCGCCCAGATCGCGGCCCTGGCCTTCAGCCAGGACGCCGCGCCGGCGGCCACGGCCCGGCCAACGGCCGAGGATCGCCGCCAGTCCAGCCTGTTCGGCCGGCGGCGCTAGGGACCACCGCCGGGCCGCCAGCTCAGGTCGGGGCGACCGCCTCGACCGGGGATGGCCTGGGCGCCAGCGGGCGCCAGCGGGCCAGGAACGGGCCGAGGTAGGGCGCGACCAGCCGCCGAACCACCTCGACTAGGATGATCTCCGGCGGCAGGCGCAGGATCGGGATGGCCAGGAAGAAGGCCAGCAGCGGCGTCATCTCGGGCATGGCCATCGTCGAGTAGTGGAGCTGGCTCGCCGGCCAGATCGCGGGCACGGCCAGCCAGCCCGCGGCGCGCCGGTCGCGGAGGGCCAGCAGCCCAAGGGCCACGACCAGGACCACCAGCAGGGCCGGGAAGTAGAACGCCGAGAAGCCCTGGATCGACTCGAAGTCGAGCCGGCTGGAGATCGCCCCGAACTGCTGGATGTACTGACTCCAGAGCGCCGGCGCGATCAGGATCGTGGCAGCGTTGAAGGCGACGGCCAGGGCAATGGTCCGCCAGCGGCCCTCGCCGAAGAGCGGGATGAAGGCGTAGACCTTGAGTCCGGTTGCGATCGCGGCCAGCCAGCCCACGTCGGCCAGGAGCAGGGCCAGCACGATCAGCTGCGGGTTGCCCGAGAAGAGGGCCTCGCTGATCGGCGGGAAGAGCAGCCACCAGATCGGCAGGTTCAGCCGCCGGATGATCCACGCCGCGGCCGCCCAGGTCAGGATCAGCCAGACGGCCGTGAACACGTTCTCGCTGAGCAGGGCCGCCGGCGCCAGGATCACCGTCGTCACGGGCGAACCGGCGTAGTGATACGCGGCGCCACCGACGTTGACCGCGGCATCCCAGGGGTTCAGGCCCTGCAGCCAGGCCACGACCCCCCGGTAGTAGATCCGGGCATCGATCCCCAGCGGGAAGTTGTACGAGACGAAGAACGAGATCCGCAGCCAGGTCTGCCAGGCGAACCAGGCGCACAGCACGATCGGCCAGGCCGGCCGGATCCCGGCCAGGGCCACTGCCGCCGCGGGCGGCAGCTCGAAGCGGGCGGCCCGCGGCCCGTCGGTCACTGGCCGCAGCCGGACTTCACCCGCCCAGGGCAGCGACCTCGTCGGGCAGCAGCGGTTTGACGACAAGAGTCCACGACGAGCCTCCGGACGTGAACGGGGTGATCTGGGTGGCCGCGGCAAGGATCGGCTGGAGCGTAACCGCATCGGGGCCGGCGACGACGCCGACCCGGGCACCATCGGATCCGAGCGGGTCGGCCTTGCCGAATGATGCCAGCGGCGTGGCCAGCGGCCAGGCGACCGGGCTCCGGGCAAGGCCCGGGTCGCTGACGTCCGGGAGACCCGGCGTGGCGAAGACCTGGAACCCGGCCGGCACGTAGGTGCCCGATGGCCCGGCGGTCCCCCCAAACAGGTCGGTGCCCATCAACCGGCCCAGGAGCTGCTCGGTCGCCGACGGCACCGGGTCGGTCGTCGCGCCGCCGGGCTGGACCTGCTGGGGTGCGAGCGAGCTGAACCGGGAGACGGTCTGCTGGCCGTCGTGGATCACCGTGATCACGGTCGTGGGTCCATCGGGCACGGGGCCTGGCCCATACGTGCCGTCGGCGCCGGTCAGGCCCGCGGTCGTGGCGGCGGCCAGGATCCCGGCCGCCCCCGCCGGCCCGACCGAGCGGTAGACCAGTGTCGGGACCAGCGCCCCGGGATAGATCGCCGGGGTCAGGCCCTGGCTGATGATCGTCCCGTCGGCGTAGGCCGAGATGGTGGGCAGCCGGGCCCGGAGGGCGCCCGGCGAGATGAAGCCGCCTTCCAGGGCGACCCGCAGGATCAGGGCCTGTCCGCCGCCGGTGCCCGCGGATGGGCTCGCTGCCGGGGAGCCGGCCGGTGAGGCGGCCGGGGGCAGGCTGGCGCCGCTCGACGGGCCGCTGGTCGCGGCGGACGCCGTGCATGCCCCGACGAGCAGCCCGGCGGTCGCGACGAGGATGGCAATTCGGGACAAGGTCATGGTCGACCGGACCTCCGGTGTGCTGCGCCCGCTCCTTCGAGGCACGGGGTCGCTGCGCTGATGACGCCGGATCGCCGCGCCCGGTTCCCTGGCGGCGGTTCGAACGAGCTACTCGCCCGGCGTTTGGTCGGAGACCCCGTGCATCCGGGCCACGAACGTGGGCAGGTTGGGGTCGATCGTCCAGGTCAGCCGGTTGGTCACATCATCGTACGGACCGATTCGGACGACATGGAGCTCGTAGCGCAGCGCTGGCGTCTGGACGATCCCCCGCCGGATCGAACGAGCTGTGGTGTAGCCGGCCTGCCGGACGAGGGCCTCGAGGGCCGGGCTGAATCCCCCGCCCACGTAGGCCATCGAATCGGGATAGATCCCGATGTGGCTGCCGATGATCTGCCGGGCGCCGTTGACCTCCGACCACATCGCGGCCGGCGACGCGTCCGGCTTGCCGCCGCCCAGCTCGGCCAGCTGGACGTGATGGACGTCGTGGGCGCCGATCCCCTCGCCGGCCGACGACAGCGTCTGGACCTCGGGCCAGGTGATGTTGCCGTCGCCGATCGCGGTCAGGGTCAGGTAGAACTCGGCGACCATGCCCCGCGCCTGGAGCATCGGCAGGACCGTCGAGACCCAGTCGTGCCAGCCATCGTCGAAGGTCAGGATCACCGGCTTGGGCGGGAGCACCTGGCCGCTGTCCCAATGGGCGGCGAGGTCGCGCGGCAGGATCGTCGTGTAGCCATTCGCCTTGAGCCAATCGAGCTGGGCAGCGAACGCGGCCGTTGTGACGTCATAGTCGATGAACGCGGCCTGCTGCATCTTCGACCAGGTCGGGTAGTCGGCCGGCACCGCTTCAACCCGGTGGTAGTACAGGATCGGCAGAGCACCATCCGGGATCGGCGGCAGGCTGGCCTGACCGGGCGCCGGTGATCCGGCGCCGTGCGGGCCCGAGGCCGACGGGCTGGCGGGCAGCGACCCGGCAGGACTGGCCATTTGACCGCCCTGGGCGATCGGCTCGTGGCTGCGCTGGGTGCCGGTCAGGGCCGCCACGCCGGCGCCGACGAAGAGCGCGGCCGCCGACAGGATGCCGACCAGCACGACGACGGCCAGGGCCCGGACGAAGCGGCGAAGAGAAGCAGGCAGCAGGCGACTGACCTCGGTACGGGCGAGCGCGATCGACCGTAGGACTCCTCGGCCGTCCTGTCTGTGACCCGATCGCCGGGCCGCGCTCAGCTCGACCGAGTGGCCTTGCCCGTCGGCGACGTCGCTGCTACCGTAGCCACACGGTTACGGACGACCAGCTGAAGGAGCGCGACGATGGCCAACGGCAGCGGCACCAAGGACGATCCCTGGGTCCTGAAGACGCCCCCGGGCACCTCCGAATACACGATGTACCGCGATCCCGCCTCCAGTCCTCCGACGATCGTCTGCCAGGTCGGCGGCACCAAGCTGCTCTACGACGCCCGGGCGATCGACGATCTCCACGCCTGGTTGAAGGCCCAGGGCGGCTGGGTCGCCCTGGGCGGTGCCGATGAGCAGAAGCCCGCGCCGGAGGGCACGGTCGAGGCCTGGGGCCGCTCGTCGGACAATCCCGTCGGGGGCTGGTACGGCCTGAAGAAGGGCCTCCGCGGTCGCTTCGGCGTGTACATGCCACCGCTCCTCGAGGCGCTCGGGCTGGCCGAGGTCAGCCACGACGCCAAGAACAACAAGATGCGGGCGATCGGCTAGGGCCGGCCCCGAGATGGCTCGACCCCAGCCCTCCGGCGATCCATTCGACGCGCTCGGCGACCCGAACCGGCGCGCGATCGTGGAGCTGCTCGGCGCGTCCGAACGTTCGGTCCAGGAGCTGGCCGACCTGCTGCCGATCAGCCGGCCGGCCGTGTCGCGCCACCTGCGGGTCCTCAAGCGGGCGGGCCTGGTGGTCGAGCACCCCAGCGGGACCCGCCGGATCTACGAGCTCCACGATGAGGGCGTCGAGGCCGTCCGGGCGTACGTCGAGCGGGTCTGGGGCGAAGCCACCGACCGGTTCCGGCTGGTAGCCACGAACACGGTCCCGCGCCCGCCGCGATGATCGAGCCGATCCGGCTGGCGTTCGAGCTCGACTGCCCGGTCGAGCATGCCTTCGAGACGTGGACCGGGCGGATCGGGCTGTGGTGGCCGCTCGACCACACCGTCTCGGCCTCGCCCGGCCTGGCGGTCGTCCTGGAGGGCCGGCCCGGCGGCCGGATCTTCGAGCGGGAGACGAGCGGCGTCGAGCATGACTGGGGCGAGGTGACGATCTGGGAGCCACCCACCCGGCTGGCCTACACCTGGCACCTCAACCGCGACCGCTCGGATGCGACCCAGGTCGAGATCCGCTTCGTGCCCAGCTCCGAGGACCAGACCCGGGTCGAGATCGAGCATCGCGACTGGGACCGGCTGGGCACCGAGGGCCCACCGTGGCGGGAGCGCAACGTGGCCGGCTGGACGACCCTTCTCCCCCACTACCGCGCGGCCGTACTATCGCGGGCATGACTGCCCGCCGCCCGCCGCCGGTCGCCCTCCGAGTCGACCACCTGGATCAGCTCGACGCACCGGCCCGGATCGCCGAGGGAATCGGTCTCGCCGGGGGCCGGCTGCGGACCTGGTCGACGGTCCGCCACGTGCCCGGCGATCCGCCGATCGTCGAGGTCGAGCTGGAGACCGAAGGCGCCCCCGAAGCCGACATCGTCGCCGCCCTCGAGGCGGTCCCGGTCGTGCGCACGGTGCGCGTGACCCGGGCCCTGGACCGGGTCTTCGGCAAGCGGATCATCGTGATCGGCGGCGGCGCCCAGGTCGCCCAAGTCTGCCTGGGCGCGGTCAGCGAGGCGGACCGCCACAACCTGCGCGGGGAGCGGATCAGCGTGGACACGATCCCGCTCGTCGGCGAGCAGCAGATTGCCGAGGCCGTGCGGGCCGTGGCGGACCTGCCCCGCGCCCGGCTGCTGGTCCTGGCCGGCTCGCTGATGGGCGGCGCGATCTCGGTGGCGGCCGACGAGCTGCGGGCCGTGGGCATCCCGATCATCGCCCTGAACATGGCCGGCTCGATCGGCGAGCACGTCGACCTGGTC
>DATGGC010000060.1:0-7566 GCA_035308745.1 Candidatus Limnocylindrales bacterium
CCGCTGCGAGCCGGGCACGTCGATTTCGAGCTCGATGCGGGCCACCGAGCAGTTGAGGACGTCGTGCTCGCCGCCGCCCGGATCGCCATAGCGCCAACCCGCCGCCGACCCGGCTGGGACCTGGGCCCGTCCGTGGACGACGAGGCCGCCCTGGCCGGGGATTCGAACCTCGCAGCCGGCCGGTGTTTCGGCGACGGTGACGCCGCGGGTCAGCAGGCCGCCGAGGTGAACCCGGCGACCGCCCGATGAGATCGCCCCGTTCGCGATCCACGGCGTGAGCCGGCCGCCGACCCGCAGCCGCCCGAGGGCGACGTCGATCCAGGCCGACGCGTCCTCCTCGAAGCCGACGCCGTGCAGCCAGATCCAGCGTTCGGCGTGCTCCGAGCCCCAGTTGTGGCCGACCATGCCCCGCCAGCCGTCCAGGTTGAGGGTCTCGCGACCGGCCAACGTGAGCCGGCCGCTGAACGTGGCCGATGGTGCCGGGCTGGTCAGCTTCGTGCGGGGCAGGGGAGCGCGGTAGAGCCAGCGCGGTGCCAGGTGGTACAGGTCCGGCTCCGACGTCTCGAACTCGACCGACCAGTGCGCGTCGCCACAGGTGCCCCTGGCCTCGCCCGGCCCGATCGCCGCGTCCGTGCCGATCGTCAGCCAGCCGTCGGCAGGAACGCCCAGCTCATGGGTCGTGATCTTGTGCATGAATGGCCCGCCCGGGCGGCCGTCGAAGACCGTGGTCCAGACCGAGCCCCAGGCCTGTTCCCCAGGGTTCTTGTGGACCGTGTAGCGCAGCCAGGCGCCGACCGGCTCGTCGGGCGAAACGGCGCGCAGGAAGAATGACTCGTACATCCCGGTGCGGGGGCTGGCACCCGTGAAGACCGCACGTCCATCCATGGCTGCGAATCGTATCCCGCCGAGTAACGGACTGGTAAGCCGTCCCCGCGAGGATGGCGTCGTGACCGATCCTCGACGATCAACGCTGCCTGCTGCGCGGACCGCCGCCCAGCGACTGGGCGACGCCGCCGAAACGCAGGTCGCCGAACAGCTGGCGGCCGTGGGCTGGACGATCCGGGGGCGCAACCTCCGGTTCGGCCGCAACGAAGTCGACATCGTGGCCGTCGATCCCGGCCCGCCCGCGACCCTGGTCGTGGTCGAGGTCCGCTGGCGGGCGAGCCGGGCGTTCGGCATCGGCGAGGAAACGTTCGACTGGCGCAAGCGCGGCCACCTGCGAGCGGCCGTCGGACGATTGCTCGAGCGTTCGACGTTGCCCGACGGCACGGCGCTGCCCAGGCTGCCCATCCGGATCGACCTGGTGATCGTCGAGCCCGGCGAGCGCGACGGTCCGCTCCGGATCCGGCACCACCGAGACGCCCTCGCCTCCTGAGGTTGTCGGCGACCATTGACAGGGGTGGATCGAGTCGCGAGGCTCGGCGCATGGCATCGGCGTCCGTCGATCCAGGTGAGGCGGGCGGGCAGCGCGCCGGGACGACGAAAGTCGCGCTCGGTGTTGGGCTGCCGCTCCTGTTCACGGCCGCGGCCTACGGCCTGTGGTGGATCAGCGACCAGCTGGTCGTCGTCGCGCCACTCGATCGAGCGACCTTCGGCTGGATCGTCGTCGTTCCGCTGTGGCTGCTCGCCCCGGTCGTGGCCGGGTTCAGCTGGACGACCTTCAGCCCCGGCGAGACCCGCCTGGCCGCCTTGATCGTCGGAGCGACGGTTGCCGCCGGCGCGGCCCTCGTGGACTGGCAGTCGATCGGCACGCCGTTCGACTGCGGCTTTGGGACCGTGACCCCCGCGATCGCCTTCGTGCCCCAGGCCACCATCGTCGGCGTGGTCGTCGCCTGGCTGGTCACCCGGCTCGCCCGCCTCGGCGTTCGATGGTGGGCGGTGGTCATCGGTTGCGTGACCGAAGTCGGGATGGTCGCCCTGGCCTTCGTCGTGCTCTACGCGACATGGGAAAGCCATACCTGTTTCGTTCCACCGCCGGTCTGAGACGTCTGCCGTGCAGAGCTCGGCGCCGGAGCGACGGTCGGCGAGGCCGCCTCGGGCGTGCACTGGGTACAACAAAACGGCGATTTCAACGGACCTGCGAGCCAGGAGCCCGCCCTTTGAGTGGCATTTCGTCTTGCGCCAAGCGTGGCTCGGGATGAAAGGGCGAGGATGGCGCCCGTTCCGGGCTGTTCCGAGGCGCGAAAACAGGGATTTGTTGTACTGGGTGCACACGATGCGAAACGCCGACGTGCGCGGGCGCGCCGAGCACGCGGCACGCGGGGCGCGCCGAGCGCGCGGCACGCTGACATGCGCGGACCCACCAGGCACGCGGTACGCCGAGGTTCGCAGGCGCGCCGGGCACGCGGCACGCCGGGCGCGCCAGGCACCCTGTGCTACACTCCGCCGCGGCCCAAACAGCCGAATCATGCCCGCCCGCAAGGGCGGAGCTCACACGCGCGACCGTTCCAGCCGGGGCGGTGCCGGATCCATGATCCGGTTCCCGGCGAGGCAGGTCCGCGGAGGATAGAACCGAACAGGAGGTCCTGACCCGTGCCGACGATCTCGATGCGCCAGCTGCTCGAGGCGGGTGTCCACTTTGGCCACCAGACCCGCCGCTGGAACCCGAAGATGAAGCCGTACATCTTCGCGGAGCGCAACGGCATCCACATCATTGACCTGGCCCAGACCGTGAAGGGCCTCGAGGTCGCGCTGGCCGCGGTCCGGGAGACCGTCGGACGCGGCGACCAGGTCCTCTTCGTGGGCACCAAGAAGCAGGCCCAGGAGCCGGTCGCCCAGGAATCCGCGCGGGCCAACCAGCCGTACATCAACAAGCGCTGGCTGGGCGGCATGCTGACCAACTTCACGACGATCAAGAAGCGGATCGCCCTGATGGAGCAGCTCGAGGCGCGCCAGCTCAACGGCGACTTCGAGCGGATGCCCAAGAAGGAAGCGGCCAAGCTCCAGGAAGAGCTGACCAAGCTGCTGGGCACCCTCGGCGGCATTCGCAAGATGAAGCGCCTGCCGGGCCTCATCTTCATCGTCGACCCGCATCGCGAGCGGATCGCCGTCACCGAGGCCAACAAGCTCGAGATCCCGCTGATCGGCACCGGTGACACGAACGTCGATCCCGACGAGCTGACCTATGTCGTGCCGGCCAATGACGACGCGATCCGGGCAATCCGGCTGCTGTGCTCGCTGGTCGCCGATGCGGCGATCGAGGGCCAGCGTGAGCGCGCCTCGCGCGCCGCGGTCGAGCCCGAGCCGGAGATCGAGCAGCCCGACGTCACCAGCGAAGAGTCCGAAGCGGCCTCCGACGAGCTCGTTGCGGCCCTTGCCGGCGGCGCGGCCCTGATCTTCTCGCCCGACGAGGACGACCTCCTGCCGGCGGTTCGTGGCCAGGCGGCGGCCGCCGCGGCGATTCCCGAGCCCCCGGCCGAAGCCACCCCGGACGAGATCGCGGCCGAGCTCGCCCGCGAAGCAAGCGAGAAGGCCGAGACGGACGACGTGGCCGCACCTGCGGCCGGCTGATCCGGCCGGCAGCCGCCCAGGCAGCCCGACCGCCCGACCGCGGGCGAACCCCCAGTTGATCACGATGCCGCGTCCGCCGCAGGGCGGCGCCGGAGAACGGAACAGGAGCACAGGACCTCATGGCCGAGATTTCAGCGAGCGCAGTCAAGGAGCTCCGGGAGAAGACCGGCGCCGGCTTCATGGACTGCAAGCGCGCCCTCGAGGAGACGGGCGGTGACGTCGACAAGGCCGTCGCCCTGCTCCGGGAGCGGGGCCAGGCCGCCGCAGCCAAGAAAGCCGATCGCGAAGCCCGCGAGGGCCTGATCAGCAGCTATATCCATACCGGCGGCCGGATCGGCGTCCTGATCGAGGTCAACTGCGAGACCGACTTCGTGGCCCGCACCGACCGCTTCCAGAAGCTGGTCCGCGACCTGGCCATCCAGGTCGCCGGGATGAACCCCCAGTACATCGACCTGGACTCGATCCCGGCCGACGTGCTGGCCGCCCGCAAGGCCGAGCTGCTGGCCGACGAGTCGGTCCAGAAGAAGCCCGAGGCGATCCGCGAGCAGATCGTCGACGGCCAGCTCAAGAAGTGGCTCAAGGACGTCGCCCTCCTCGACCAGCCCTACCGCGACACCGACAACTCGGTTCGCGAGCTGATCATCGATGCGATCGCCACGATCGGCGAGAACATCCAGGTCCGGCGGTTCGTGCGCTACGAGCTCGGTGAGGGCCGGTGAGCGAGCTCCAGCCGGCGAAGGCGAGCAGCGCCCGGACGGAGCGCGTCCGCTACGGACGGATCCTGCTCAAGCTGTCCGGTGAGGCCCTCCTCGGCGATCGCCAGTACGGCGTCGATCCCGAGTTCTGCTTGACGATTGCCCGCCAGATCGCCCAGGTCAAGGAGCTCGGCGTCCAGATCGGGATCGTGGTCGGCGGCGGCAACATCTTCCGCGGCCTGGCCGCCTCGGCCCGGGGCATGGACCGGGCGACGGGCGACTACATCGGCATGCTGGCCACGGTGATGAACGGCCTGGCCCTCCAGGACGCGCTGGAGAAGACCGGCCTGCCGACCCGGGTGATGAGCGCGATCGGGATGAACGAGATCGCCGAGCCATACATCCGCCGCCGAGCGGTCCGTCACCTGGAGAAGGGCCGGGTCGCGATCTTCGTGGCCGGCACCGGCAACCCCTACTTCACGACCGACTCCGCGGCCGCCCTGCGGGCCGTCGAGATTGGCGCAGAAGTACTGCTCAAGGCGACGAAAGTCGACGGCGTCTACGACGCCGACCCACTGACACATCCGGGGGCGCAGCGCTACGCTGAGCTGGTGTACGCCGACCTGCTTCGTGATCAGCTCAAGGTCATGGATGCGGCCGCCGTCTCGCTGTGCATGGAGAACGACCTGCCGATCATCGTCTTCGACCTGACCCAGCCCGACAACATCGTCCGGGTTGCCCGGGGCGAAGCGGTCGGCACGGTGATCTCGGGGAGCCTCAAGGGATGAGCGACGAGGTGATCAGCTCGATCGAAGCCAAGATGGGCCGCGCCGTCGAGATCATGGAGCGTGACTTCCAGGGCCTGCGCACCGGCCGGGCGTCGACTTCGCTCGTCGAGCGCCTCGTGGTCGAGTACTACGGCACGCCCACGCCCCTCAACCAGATCGCCGGGATCAGCGTCCCCGAGGCCCATCAGATCGTCATCCAGCCCTGGGACCGGAGCGTCCTGGGGGCGATCGAGAAGGCGATCCAGAAGAGCGACATCGGGCTGACCCCGAATGTCGACGGCTCGGTCGTCCGGCTCAACATCCCGCCGCTCACCGAGGAACGCCGACGGGACATCGTCAAGTCGGTCCATCGCCGGATGGAAGAGGCCAAGGTCGAGATCCGCAACCATCGCCGCGAGGCGGGTGACAGCCTCAAGAAGGAAGAGAAGGACGGCAGCCTGGGCGCCGATGCCGCCCACCGCGAGCTCGACCATCTCCAGAAGGTCACCGACCGGTTCATCGCCGAGGTCGACCGCCTCGGGGCCCGCAAGGAACACGAGGTGATGGAGGTCTAGTGGCCCGCCTGGTGGCTCGCACACCGCTGGCTCGCCCGACCGACGCACCGCCGATCGCCCACGCGCCCGTTCCGGCGACCTCGCTCGCCCCTGCCCATTCGGGGGCCGGGGCGCCCGAGCGGCTGGCCTCGCCCGAAGAAACGCCGCGCCACGTCGCGATCATCATGGACGGCAACCGGCGCTGGGCCCGGGCCCACGACCTGACCGAGCTGGAGGGCCACGCCGCCGGCGTCGAGACGATCCGGGCCCTCCTTAAGCACGCGGTCCGGCGGGGGATCCCGATCCTCTCCCTGTATGCCTTCAGCCGCGAGAACTGGGCACGGACCGACGAGGAGGTCAGCGGCCTGTTCGCCCTGCTCGAATCGGCGATCCGCGACGAGACCGAGGAGCTCCGCCGGCAGGGCGTCCGGATCCGCCTCCTGGGCCGGCTCGAAGAGCTCCCAGCGGCGACCCAGCGCTCGATCGACGGCGGCCTGACGGCCACGGCCCAAGGCGAGCGGTTGCTGCTCAACATCGCCTTCAACTACGCCGGCCGGACCGAGATCGTGGATGCCGTCCGGCGGATTGTCGCCAGCGGGCTGGCGCCCGGCGAGATCGACGAACGGGCCATCTCCGACAACCTGTACACGGCTGGGCTGCCCGATCCCGACCTCGTGATCCGGACCGGCGGCGACCAGCGAATGAGCAATTTCCTGGTCTGGCAGGCGGCCTACGCCGAGTTCTACTTCTGCCCCAAGCTGTGGCCCGACTTCGATGCCGAGGCGTTCGACGCCGCCCTCGTCGATTACGCCAGCCGGTTCCGCCGGTTCGGTCGGTAGGCGAGCGAGCCCGTGCAGGAACGCGGCCGGAGCGCAGCGCTCTTCGTGCCGCCCCTCGTGGTCATCGTCCTGCTCGGCGGCTGGTGGATCACCCTGGCCGTCATCGCCCTGACGATCGTGGCCGGCATCGAGGTCTTCCGGCTGCTCAAGCCGGCCGGCTACCCGGCCCTGCCCTGGCTCGGCCTGGCGATCGCCGTCGCGATCGTGATCGACGCCGCCGTGCCGACCGTGCTGGCCGGCAGCGGCTCGATCCTGGCCGCCATCGGGATCGTCCTGGCCGCGGCCGGCGCCTTTACCCGGAATGACCCGCGCGATGGCCTGAACGCCTGGGTCGGGACCGTCTTCGGCGCCCTGTATGTCGGCCTGCTGTCGTTCGTCGTCCGTCTCGGAGCCGGGGCGCCGGCCGTGCCCTCGAGTGCGCCTGCCGCGATCCTCGGGCCGGAGCGGACCTGGGTCCTGATCCTGATCCTGTCGGTCTGGGCTTACGACACGGGCGCCTACCTGGTCGGCCGAACGTGGGGCGCCCGCTTCGGCCAGCTGATCGGCCGGGAACGCTTCCTGGAGCACGTCTCGCCCTCGAAGACCTACGCCGGGCTGCTCGGCGGCCTGATCGCCACGACTGTGGTCAGCCTGGTCGGCCTGTGGGCCGCCGGCCAGCCCGTGGTCGACGGGCTGGTCCTGGGCCCGGTGGTCGGGCTGGCGGCGCAGTGCGGCGATCTCGCCGAGTCGATGCTCAAGCGAGCAGCAGGTGCCAAGCACTCGAGCGACCTGATCCCGGGCCACGGCGGCGTCCTCGACCGGGTCGACTCGTTCCTGCTGGCCGCCCCGGTGATGACCCTGTTCGTGCTGACCTTCCTGCGGTGAGCGCCGGCGAAGCGCCGCTGCGGATCGCCCTGCTCGGCTCCGGCGGCTCGATCGGCCGCCAGACGGTGGACGTGCTCGAGGGCCTGGCCGGCGCGGTGGAGGTCGTGGCCCTGGCGACCGGCTCGCAATCGGCCCTGCTCGAGGACCAGGCCCGGCGCCTCCGGCCGCGGGCGGTGGCCCTGGCCGATGACCGGGCATTGGCCGCCCTCGACCTGCCGCCGGGCACCGAGCGAATCGGCGGGCCGGATCAGCTCCTGGAGCTCGCGACCCGGGCCGATGTCGACCTCGTGATCGTGGCCACGGGCGGGGTTGTCAGCCTGCAGCCGACGCTGGCCGC
>DATGGC010000061.1:0-14675 GCA_035308745.1 Candidatus Limnocylindrales bacterium
GAGCTCGGGGCCGCTCATCGAGCCATCCCGAGCAGCCGCCCGCTGATCCGGCCCAGGCCGTAGCGCCACGGCCGGGCGATCCGCTCGTGGTTGCCCGTCAGCTCCACCCACTGAGCCCCGAAGGAGCGCTTGAAGTCGTACAGCCCGCGCATCTCCTCGCCGGCGAGCGGTTCGCGCCGGGCGCCCCGGACATCGACCCCGGCGAAGTCGAACTCGATCATCGCCTCCCGGATCGCGAGCTGCATCGCCCGCCAGAGCAACAGGCGGGGAACCCCGGGGTGGACCCGGCGCAGGTCGGCGCGATCGCCCGAGTGCGAATAGGTCAGCCGCCCGCCGTGCCGGTAGAAGGTCGCCGCGCCGACCAGCTCGCCGGCTGGCATCCGGGCCTCGAGCAGGACAACCAGGCCGGCGGCCAGCCCGGCCGCCGTCCAGCTGCTGAAGCCGGCTCGCGAGCCGAGGCCGAAGTGGCGCCGCGCGGCCGCCGCGGTCAGCAGGTCGTACAGCTCGTCGATCGAGCGCGCCTGGTCGGCCCCCGGGCCGGGCTCGGCAAATCCGCCGGCATCCTCGCCGGCGGGCCGCGGCCGGTGGTCCCAGCGGATCACCTGGATGCCGGATTTCTCGCCCTGGCGGATCAGCTGGCGGGTCGTTTCCGAGATCGCCGCGAAGTAGGCCGCTTCGGGCCGGCCCGGCTCGAGGGCCAGGGCCACCCGGTGGCGCGACGGCTGGACCTCCTCGATCGGCCGGAACCCCTCCGCCTCGATGAGCCTGGCGTAGCCGGTCGCCGCGGGGATCTCGGCATCGGAGGCGACCACGTCGACCCCGTGCCCGAAGAGCCAGTCGGCCGCCGCCGCCAGCCGCTCGGCCGTCTGCGCGGCGGGCTCGCCGGCAGCAATCGGCCCTTTCGAGAGATACGCGCCGGCCCCGGGCACCACCCGCCACGGCCGTTCGAGCGACAGGAGGCGATAGCCGTCATCGGCGACCAGGAAGCGCGGCCGCCAGCCGAGTCTGGCCCGCTGCTCGGCCCAGGCCAGCGACTGGTACACGTTGCCGCCCGGCGGATCCACCGTGTGCCGGTCCCAGTCCAGGAGCTGCTCGCTCGTTGCCTCGCCAAACCTCATGCCGAGATCGTACGGCGCCGAACGACGGCGATCGCGAGATCGAGGATCGTGCCCAGCTCCGGGATCCGGAGCAGGTAGGCGATCCCGGCGTAGACCAGCCCGCCGACCACGGCGACCACGCCCAGCTCGACGATCAGCTCGATCTTGCCCGGCGCGCTGCCGACGATGGCCGCCACGCCCTGGACGACGACGAAGGCCGCGCCGGTGGCGACCAGGCCGGCGCCCAGGGCGATGGCCCCGGCCCGGACCAGGCTCGCCGGGCCGAAGGTGGGCATCCGGTGGGCCAGGACGACGATCAGGACGCTCGCCTCCGCCCACGATCCGACCGTGATCGCCAGGCCGATCCCGGCCAGGCCCAGCGGGCCGGCCAGGGCGATCGACAGGCTCACGTTGATCGCCACGGCGACAATCGCCGCGGCCACTGGCGTCCGGGTGTCCCGCCCGGCATAGAACGCCCGGGCCAGGATCGCGATCATCGATTCCGAGGTCAGGGCCAGCAGCAGCCAGAGCAGGGTGGTGGCGGTCCGCTCGATCGAGACCTCGTCCATCTTGCCGTAGCCGAACAGGATCCGGACCACCTCGCCCCGGGCGATGATCGAGAAGCCGGTCAGCGGCAGCATCACGAACAGGATCAGCCGGAGCGCCCGCCGGACTAGGGCCAGGAAGCGCTCGGTCTCGCCCAGGGCCAGCTCCCGGGAGAGGGCCGGCAGGGTAACCACGCCGAGGGGGATGCCGATCACCCCGATCGGCAGCTGGAAGATCGAGAAGGCAAAGGTGAACGCCGTGACCGCGCCGACGCCAAGCCCGGTCGAGACCGACGTCGCGACCAGGAACGTCAGCTGGCTGGCGGCCAGGCCGATCGCCCGGGGCGCCATCAGGAGCAGCGCCTGGCGGGCATCGGCGTCCGACAGGTCGACATTCGGGCTGAACCGGAAGCCAGTCTGGCGGAGCGGCAGGAGCTGGATCCCCAGGTGGCCGGCCGCCCCGATCACGACGCCGATCGCCAGGCCCACGATCCCCAGCGGGGGCGCCAGGAAGACGGCGGCCAGGATAATCGCGACGTTGTAGACGATCGGGGCGATCGCCGATGCGGCAAAGCGCCCCCGGGCGTTGAGCAGGCTCGTGGCCAGGGCGCCACCGGCGAGCAGGATCGGGCTGAGGAGCATCACCCGGGTCAGCTCGATCGTGCGCTGGATCTGGTCGGGCGTGAAGTGGGACGTGATCAGGGGCACGAGCGCCGGTGCCGTGATCGCCACGATCACGGCCAGGACGAGCAGGACGGCCAGCATCAGAGTGGCCACCGTCGACGCGACCCGCCAGGCCCGGGCCTCCTGGTTGGTCGCCAGCAACCCGGCGACCACCGGGATCAGGGCCGAGCTGAGCGCCCCGGCCGCCACGAGCTGGAAGATGAAGTCCGGGATCCGGAAGGCGGCCAGGAACGCGTCCAGGTCCGGCCCGGCACCGAACGTCGCGCCGATCACGATCAGGCGCACCGACCCCAGCACACGCGAGATCAGGAAGGCGGTGGTAACGATCAACCCCGCCCGGGCGATGCCCCGCGACGCCGTCACCGCGGGCGGTCAGTGCGCCTGGCGGGCGCGGGGGTGAGCGGCTTCGTACGCCGCGCGCAGTCGAGTCGGCGAGACGTGGGTATAGATCTGGGTCGTGGCCAGGCTCTCGTGGCCAAGCAGCTCCTGGACCACCCGCAGGTCGGCGCCGCCGTCGAGGAGGTGGGTCGCGAAGCTGTGGCGCAGGGTATGGGGCGAGACGCCCAGGGGCAAGCCGGCCCGGGCCCGCAGGCCGTCGAGCCGGAGGCGCAGGCCGCGGACGCCAAGAGCGGTGCCGCGGTGATTCAGGAAGACCGCCGGCGTGGGCTCGGCGCCGGTCCCGGCCCGAGCAGCCAGGATTGGACGGCCGTCCTCGAGGTAGCCGGCCAGTGCCGCCCTGGCGGGCCGCCCGAGCAGCCCGATCCGTTCCTTGCGGCCCTTGCCCAGGACCCGGATCTCGCCGCGCCGGAGGTCCAGGGCACCGAGGCTGGCAGCGGCCAGCTCGCTGATCCGCAGCCCGGCGGCATACGCCGTTTCGACGAGGGCCCGATCCCGCAGGGCCAGGGCCGCCGCGACGGCATCAAGGCCCGGCCCGTCGATCGCGGCCAGCAGCCGTTCGACCTCCTGGACCTCGAGGACCCGCGGCAGGCGGCGGGGCATGCGCGGCGTCGCGATCGCGCCCCACGGGTCGCCGTCGGTCCAGCCGTTGCGGGTGGTGAAGCGATAAAACGAGCGGAGCGCCGCGAGCCGCTGGCCGACCGACGTCCGCGACACGCCGTCGCCGAGCCGGGCCAGGTACGTTCGGAGATCGGCCCGGGCCGGCCGGCGCCAGTCGATCCCGCGGGCGTCGAGCCAGTCCAGGTAGGCCCCTACGACCGTGGCGTACGCCCGGTGCGTATGGGGTGATGCGTCGCGGGCCGTCAGCCCGTCGAGGAAGCGCTCGCGGGCTTCGTCACCGGTCACGCCCCGGGAGCACTCCCGGTCGCGGCCGAGCCGCGCGCCCGCGTCGAGCGGCTGCTGCGGGTCGGCGTCCGCCCGGATCGGGCCGCGCCGGCCCGGGCCCGGCCCGCCGGACGGCCGCCCCGTCCCGGACGGCGGAGGGCTGTGGGGTCGGCCGGCCCACCGGCCAGCGTCCGCCCGACGAGGTCACCCTTGGGCAACGGAACGGTGGCCCCGCAGCGCAGGCACAGGCCACTGTCCGTGGGGACGCGCGGCGCGCTCGCTCCGACGGGCGCTCCGGGGCTCGCGTCGCCGGCCGGGACCGGCTCGTCGCCCGCCTTGGCCGGTTCGCTGTTCCGTACGATCGGACCAGAGTCGACTTCGTGGAACGCCCCGACCGGCTCGCGCGAGGTCGTGAAATCGCATTTTGGGTAGCGCGAGCAACCCCAGAAGACGGATCCGGTGCGCCGGGCGCGACGGGCCGTCAGATGGCCCTGGTTGCAGGTGGGGCAGGTGACCTCGAAGGACAGCTGGTCGGGCGGCGGCGGGCCGTCCTTCTTGATGTACTTGCAATCGGGGTAGCGGGCGCAGCCGACGAACGGGCCGAACCGGCCCCGCTTGGCGACGAGCGTGCCGCCGGCTGTCGGGCCGCACTCGGGACACGGCTCGCCCACGCCGGGCAGCTCGGCCGGCGGCGGCGCGTTCGGGTCGAGCGCCTCCTCGGGCCGGGCGATCGGCCGGGTCTCCTTGTGCTCGGGGTAGTTGGCGCAGGCCAGGTACTCGCCGTAGCGGCCGGCGCGCATCACCATCGGATGGCCTTCCGAGCAGAGCTCGTCGGTCGGCATCCCGCCGCCCCGGTCGTCGCCCTTGGTCGCCTCGACCGCGGCCTCGAGCGGGGTATAGAAGGCGCGCACGAGCGGGACCCACTTTCGCTTGCCGCCGGCCACCTCGTCGAGGTCCTCTTCCATCCGGGCCGTGAACTCCGGATCGACCAGCGAGCTGAAGTGATCGACGAGGAAGTTGTTGACGATCTCGCCGACCGGCTCGGGACGCAGGCGGCGCTCCTGGACGCTGACATAGCCCCGGTCGAGGATCGTCGAGATCGTGGCGGCATACGTCGACGGCCGGCCGATGCCGTGCTCCTCGAGGGCCTTGATCAGCGTCGCCTCGGTAAAGCGCGGCGGCGGCTCGGTGAAGTGCTGGGTCGGCTCGACGGCCTCGACGGTCGTGACATCGCCCTCGTGGAGCGGCGGGAGCGTCCGCTCGAGCTCCTCGGCGGCGTCGTCCTGGCCCTCGGTGTAGACCGCCGAGAAGCCATCGAAGACCGTCCGGGTGGCGGAGGCGCGCAGGCCGTAGCGGTCCGCGTCGAGCTCGACGCTCGTCGTCTCGAGCTCCTTCTCCTTCATCTGGCTGGCCAGGGCGCGCTGCCAGATCAGCCGATAGAGGCGCGCTTCGTCGCGGGGCAGGACTTTCTCGAGCTGGTCCGGGGAGCGCCCGAACGAGGTTGGCCGGATCGCCTCATGGGCTTCCTGGGCGTTCTTGGTCTTGGTCTTGAATGGCCGGCCCTTGGGCATCGTGTACCGGTCGCCGAAGCGGGCGGCGATCACGTCACGGGCCTCGCCCATCGCCTGGCCGGCGAGGGACACCGAGTCGGTCCGCATGTAGGTGATCAGGCCGACCTGGCCGTCGTCCGTCTCGAGGCCCTCGTACAGGTGCTGGGCGACGCTCATCGTCCGCTTCGGGCTGAAGCCCAGCTTGCGGCTCGCCTCCTGCTGGAGGGTGGAGGTCGTGAATGGTGGGGCCGGACTGCGCTTGGATGCCTTGACCCCGACGCTGCGAACGACCGGCCGGCTGCCGATCAGGGCCTGGACGTGCTCGGCCGCGGCCGCTGCATCAGCGACCTGGGGCTTGTCGCCGTCGATCCGCACCAGCGCGGCCGTGAACGGAGTGCCATCCGGGCCATGGAGGGTCGCCTCGATCGTCCAGTACTCGACGGCCTTGAATGCCCGGATCTCCTGCTCGCGGTCGACGACCAGGCGGACCGCGACCGACTGCACCCGGCCGGCCGACAGGCCCCGCCGGATCCGCCGCCAGAGCAGCGGGCTGAGCGTGTATCCGTACAGCCGGTCGACGATTCGGCGGGCCTGCTGGGCATCCACCAGGTCCAGGTCGATCTGGCGGGGATGGGCGAACGCCTCGCGGATGGCGCCCTCGGTGATCTCGTTGAAGGTGACCCGCTGGGTCCGTTCCGGCCGCAGCTTGGCGGCCTGGGCGACGTGCCAGGCGATCGCCTCGCCCTCGCGATCGAGGTCGGTGGCCAGGAAGACGGTGTCGGCGTCACGGGCCGCCTTGGTGATCTCCGAGACCTGCTTGCGCCGGTCGGCGACGATCTCGTACGTGGGCGCGAAGTCGTGCGCGACGTCCACGCCGAGCTGGTCCTTGCCCAATTTCTCGGGCAGGTCCCGGACATGGCCATAGGAGGCGAGGACCCGATAGCCGGGTCCGAGGTAGCGCTCGATCGTCTTCGCCTTGGCAGGCGACTCGACGATCACCAGGTTTCCGCTCATGACGTCGGGGAGTCTAGCACCGGATTCTTGGCCGGCGATCATCAGCGCCTTCGGCGCCGCGCCACGCGTGCGCGCGATCCGGGCGGGTCGAATCAGGCGTCCCGGATGCGGCGCAGGAACTCCTCGTCGATCTCGATCTCGGTCTCGGCGGGGGCCGGAGCGGGTCGGGCGCGGAGTCCGCCGGGCCCGGCCGCGTCGCCCGCGGATCCGCTGACCCGGGGCAGCTCGATGAACCGGACGTAGGCCAGCGGGATCACGAAGATCGAATCGGACTGGTCGATGAACACCGGCCGCTTGCCGTCCTGGGTGCGCATGTTGGTGCAGACCACCGCCACGTCACGGGCCGTCGGGAACTCGAACAGGTCGGCGACCACCGGCTGCTCGTTGTTCAGGTGGATCACCGCGTTGCGCAGGACCGGCTCGCCGAGCGAGGCGGCGCCGGAGGCTGGCTCGGCCGGCGGGCGCGGGTCGGTCAACTCTTCCAGAAGTCCACGACGAGGCGGACCCGATCGCCGATCACCCAGATCCCGATCCCGACCTCGTTCACCCGGGGATCCATGATGTTCGCCCAGTGGCAGTAGTCGGAGCAGGGCTTCTCGTCCTGGAAGAACAGGTGGGTGCCGAGGACCGAGGCGTAGGGATTGCTGGCGGACCGGCAGCCGATGTTCTCGCGATAGTCGCCGGGGTAGCCGGCGGCGTGGAGCCGGTCGCCCGGGTTGCCACCGTAGAAGTGGGTGCACAGGTCCTTGGTCGCCAGGAGCTTGGCGTAGGGGCGCGACACCTTGGTCGAGATCCCCGCGTTGAGGATGAGCGGCTTGACCCCGCTGCCGCCCGGACTGCTGCACTTGCCCGACGACAGGACCCAGCCGCCGCCCCGGGTGCAGTTCATCAGGCCCAGGTAATAGACCTCGACCGCGTGCCAGGCGCCGGCACCGGCCGAGCCGCCGCCGGACCCGCCGCCCGACCCGCCGCCTTTGGGCTTGGACTTGGGGGTCGAGCTCGTCTTCGAGGCCGGGCTGGCCGTCGCGACGGTCGCGAACGAGACGGTCTTGGCCGTCGCCAGGGGCACGCCCGCGGCGGACAGCGCCGCGCTGGAGACCGTCATCTTGACCACGCTGCCCTTCGGCAGCGGGCTGCTCGGGGTGAACACGAGGACGGTGTTCTTCTCGGCCCAGGTGACCTTGCCGGCCAGGACCTTGGTCCCGGCAAGCGCCTGGAACGCGGCGGCCGTCGCCGCCGGGTCCATGGCCTGGGTGAAGCGCACCGAGAGGAGCTGGCCCTGGGCCACTGCTTTCGTGCCATTGAGCGGACGGAAGCGAACGATCCGGGGCGGGACGGCCGTCGTGATCCGGAGCGGCTCGGGCGAGACCACGGCGGCGCCGTCAGCGTCGAGGAAGCCCGTCTGGAGCGCGACCGTGTAGGCCGTGCCCGCGGCCAGGGGCTTGTCCGGCTGGAAGGTCACGGTCGTGGCGCCGCTGGCGCTCGAGACATCGGTCAGGGTGCCGGCCACGGCCGGGCTGATCGCCAGGAACGTCCCGGCCGAGGGGGCGGCTACCGGCCCGTCGAAGGTGACCGTGAAGCCCGAGTCGAGCGCCGCCGCCGTCCCGATCGGGCCGGTCAGGGCGAGGCGGGCCGTGGTTGCGGCGCGCGTATTGAACAAGGCCCGGGCGGGCTGGCCGAGCGGCTGGCCGGCGGCATCGAGGGCCGTGGCCGCCACCTTGACGGTGTACAGCGTGCCGGCTTGCCACATCCCGCGTGGCGAAACGGTCAGGGTCCGGTGGCCGGCGTCCCAGCTGGCGCTGACCGGCGTTGCCGGGCTGACGCTCAGGGCAGCCTCGACCGAGGCGGTGTTCATCGGGCTCGAGAAGCCCAGCCGGATCGGATCGTGGAGCCGGTGGGCGGCATCGACCGACTGGGCAAAGGAGGCCGCGTCGAGCGGCGCTGAGACGGTCGGCGCCTTGGCGGCAGAGGCAGGCGGCGAAAGCAGGGCCAGCGTGCTGAGCCCCAGCAGTCCCACGACGCCGAGCCCCACGACCAGCCGGAAGGCGATGCTCCTGCGGAAGAGAATCGGCACGTACAGCGTGGCCAGGACGGGCAAGGCGAGCGCGGCGGCTGCGTACTTTCGCAATAGACAGTCTCCTGGCTAGCTGCTGGGGGTCAGCGGCATCGTGCGGCTGTCAATCGGGCAGGAGCCCGGACGTTCGCGTCAGGGTAGCACCGGCTGTCGAGACCGGGCAACCGAGGCAATCCTCACTCCCCTGCCCCAAGGAGGGCACCCGCCAGCCGGTAGCGACCGCCGGCGGCGGTCACCAGCGCCCGCAGCTCGAGCAACGTCAGGGTGCCGAGGACCGTCGCGACCGGCAGGTCCGTGCGCCGGGCGAGGTCGTCGACCGTGGCCGAGCCGGCCAACAGCGCCCCGGCCACCGCCCGTTCGGCCGGCCCCAGGCTGGCCAGCACGGCCGCCGGGGCGGGCTGCGGGGCGCGCGACGAAGGACCGTCCGTCGTTCCCGGCGCTGTCTGCTGGCCGCTCAGGTGGAGGTCCTCGATCAGGTCGGGAATTCCAGCGACGATCCGGACCTGGTCGGGATAGGCGTGCAGGAAGGCGAGGCAGCCCGCCGAGGCGGGCGCGTCGATCGAGCCGGGGACCGCGAAGCACGCCCGGCCCTGTTCCAGCGCCCAGGCGGCGGTGATCAGGGCGCCGCTCCGGGCGGCAGCCTCGACCACGATCGTGGCATCGGACAGTCCGCTGATCACCCGGTTCCGGCGCGGGAACGTGCCCTGGGTCGGAAACGAGTCGGGCGGCAGCTCGGAAACCAGCGCCCCGCCGGTCTCGACGATCCGGTCTGCCAGTCGGGCATGGGCCCGTGGAAAGAGGCGCTCGTGGCCCGAGCCGAGGACCGCCACCGTGGTCCCGCCCGCGGTCACCGTCGCCTCGTGGGCGGCCCCGTCGATGCCCAGCGCCAGGCCCGAGACCACGACCACCCCCAGGCGGGCAAGCGCATTGGCAATCCGGGCGGCGATCCGCCGTCCGGATTCGGTCGCCCGGCGGGTCCCGACGATGGCCACGACCTTGTGGGCCGACAGGGCCGTGGCCGGCCCACGGATGAACAGGACCGGCGGCGGGACCTCCACGAACCGGAGCCGGGCCGGGTAGCTCCGATCATCGATCGACAGCCAGGTCAGGCCGAGGGCGGCCAGGCGGTCGGTGATCGCGGTCGCATCACGCGCGACGGTCGCCAGCCCCGCCACCACCTGCGCCGGCCGGCGGGCCTGGTCCTGGCCCGGTTCGGCGACCGAGCCCAGATGGCCAAGAAGCTCTCGCCGGCCGGCATCGCTGGCCGCCAGCTCGAGGATGGTGCGGGCCGATCCGCGGGCCGCCAGGAGGCGGTAGAACGTCACTGGCCCGAGGCCCTCGACCGACATCAGGAGCATGGCCGCCCGGCGTTCGAGGCCGGGCTCAGCTTCTGGCGGCCGTTCCACGCCGGCGATGGGTCCGGGCGGCGCATCGCTTGACCTGGCCGGCCCGAGCGGGCCGTCCGCCCCGACGCCGAGCATCAGACGGCGAGCTGCTGGAGCAGCCGCCCGCCGAGCGCCCGGAATCGGCCGGCCTCGTCGAGGTGTTCGATCTGGACCGCCTCGGCCGCATCGAGGTCGGCGATCGTGCGCGCGGCCCGCAGCAGGCGCTCGACGCCGCGGGCCGACAGCTCGAGGCCGTCGGCGAGGACGATGACCTGCTCACGTTCCCGGTTCCCCAAACGGCAGGCGCGCCGCAGGCGACTGCCGCTCAGGCTGCTGTTCAGACCGCCCTGGCGCTCGAGCTGGAGGTGGCGCTGGCGGGCGATTCGGGCCGCCACCGGGGCCGAGGCCTCCGCGGCGCTCGATCCGACGAGGCTGGCCGGCGGGACGCGGGGCATCTCGACCCACAGGTCGATCCGATCCCGGAGCGGCCCGGAGACCCGGGCGGCGTACCGCTCGGGTACCCCCGGCCGGCAGCGGCAGGCGACCTCATCGCCCACGGGCCCGCCGCACGGGCAGGGGTTCATCGCCGCGACCAGCTGGAAGCGCGCCGGGAGGGTCACCGCCCGACTGGCCCGCACGATCGCGATCCGGCCCTCCTCGAGCGGCTGGCGAAGGGCCTCGAGGACATCCCGCCCGAACTCGGGCAGCTCATCGAGGAACAGGACGCCCTGGTGCGCCCGGGTGACCTCGCCCGGCGACAGGATCGGTCCGCCGCCGACCATGCCGGCGTAGGAGATCGTGTGATGCGGTGCTCGGTACGGCCGGTGGCGGTCCAACGCGACGATCGGACCCTCTCCCGCCGCCGACCGAATTGCCGTGGCGACCAGGGCGTCGCCCGGATCGAGGGGCGGCAGGAGCGATGGAATCGTGCGGGCAAGGAGGGTCTTGCCCGAGCCCGGCGGGCCGACCAGGAGCAGGGCGTGGCCGCCGGACAGGGCGATCTCGAGCGCCCGACGGGCCGCTGCCTGCCCGCGCACATCGGCCAGGTCCACCTCGGCGTCGGGTCCGCCCGCGACCAGGCCCGGGCCGGCAGTTGCCGGATCGGTCGCCTCAGCGGCCGGGCCCGACCCGGCCAGGTCGACCCGCGCAGGACCCGGCCGCGGACGCGCCGCCCGGCCGGAGCGGATCACGGCCAGGGCCGCCGCCAGGTCGGCTGCCGGATGGACGGCGATCTGATCGACGAGCCCCGCCTCGGCGGCCGACTCGGCCGGCACGACGACCCGGCCCACGCCACGCCGGGCAAGGGCGGCGACCATCGACAGGATGCCGGGCACCCGGCGCAGCTCGCCGCCCAACGACAGCTCCCCGATCAGGGCCCACGCGCCATCAGCCCGGGCCTGCTCCGAGCCGAGCAGGATCGCCACCGCGATCGCCGCATCAAGCGAGGCGCCCGTCTTGCGTTGATCGGCCGGGGCAAGGTTGACCGTGATCCGGCGCGGCGGGAAGACCAGCCCGCTGTTGCGGATCGCACCGCGGACCCGCTCGCGGGCCTCCTGGAGCGAGGCGTCGGCCAGCCCGACGACCGAGAAGCCGGGCAGGCCCGGAGCGACGTCGACCTCGACCCGGACGACCCGGCCGTCGATCCCCTGGAGGGTGGCCGAAAGGACGCTAGCCAGCATCGCCGCAGGCTAGGCCGGGCGGCTCACCCCGCGATCAACCGCGGCTCACCCTCGCCTGGCGGAGGATCTCGGCGACCTGCCCGAGGTGCTCGTCGGCATGCATCAGGCCGCCCAGGAAGCGCGCCGGCGCGTTGCGCACGGAACCCCGGGCGTTGACGAAGACCACGTCGAGATGGGGCGCATCGGGCCAGGCGTCGAGCGTCGCCAGGAGCATCCGCTCGCTTTCGTCGAGCCGCTGCCGGCAGTCAGCGACTGTGGTCATCGTCGTCCAGGGCACTTCCCAGCGGGACCGGCCATGGGCCTCGACGCCGCGGGCCAGCTCCGCGGCCAGGAAGGCAGCTTCCTCGGCGCTCGCGGTGAGGTGGACGACGACGTGGCCGGCGGTCCAGGCCAGGTGCTCCTCGGTCGGATCGGCGGCGAACGTATCGGCCGCCTGGGGGTCATCGGGCACGAAGGTCACGTCCGGGTCGAGTGCGTCGGCGAACAGGGCCCGGAGCTGCGCCACGAGGGCTCGTGTCTCAGCGGCCAGGGCGGCGGCAGTCATGCCCCGGCCCAGGTCGATCAGCTCGAGCTCGCCGTCCCGAACCGGGCCGAAGTCGATGGCGCGGGCCGGTCCTGCCGGCGTCCGATCGACCTGCATCTGGCCCTCCTGTCCTGTCCGATGCCCAAGACGGGCAACGCCTCGACTGTCGTCCCCCGGCGTCCGGACGTCAAGCAGGAGCGCGCGCCGAGGGGAGACGATCGGCCTACTCGACCCATTCGGGCATCGGGCGCTAGGCTAGGCCCGCACTCATCGCTCATTCGAATCCAGGAGATCGTCATGCATCGCAAGCTCGTCTCGCTCCTCGCGCTCTGCGCGATCGTCCTCGCCGCCTGTAGCGGCGGTCCGGGGTCGACCCCCGTGCCGACCGACCCCAAGGCCATCCTGAGCGGGTCGGCGACCTCCCTCCAGGGGCTCAAGAGCCTCCACTTCAAGGTGGCCGTCGCGGGCAGCGTCAATGCCGGCGACCTGACCGGCGGGCTGACCGGCGGCGACACGTCGAGTGCCGCGCCGAGCACCGCTCCCCAGATGATCGACCTGTCGGGAACGACGATCGAGGGTGACCTCGATGTTGCCGGCGGCAACGGCCAGGTGGCCGTCAGCGTCCCGGCCCTCCTGGCCTTCAGCGCCAACCTGATCTCGGTCGGCGGGGTCACCTACGTCAAAACGAGCCTGGGCGACTCGAAGTACGCCAAGCTGGATCTCAGCTCGCTGGCCAGCGGCCTGCCCATCCCCAGCCTGCCCGCCCTGGGCTCACCCGATCCGTCGGCGGCTGCCGATATGACCGCGGCGATCCAGGCCGAGCTGGCCAAGCTGCCGGCGCCCACCCAGCTGCCCGATGAGACGGTCAACGGCCAGGACTGCTTCCACGTCCAGGAAGTCGTGCCGAGCTCGGCGATCCCGGACTCGAGCGACGTCCTGAACGGCGCCAGCGGGACCCTGACCGTCGACCTGTGGAGCCAGAAGTCCGATCTGCGGCCGAGCCGGCTGGTGATCGTCATCGACGCCGGGACGTCGGGCAAGCTGACCCTGACCGTGGACCTGACCAACTATGACGCCGCGGTCACGATCAGCCCGCCGCCTCCGGACCAGATCAGCGACCAGCCCTTCTCGATCCCCGGCCTCACGCCGTAGGCACTCCTGCCCGGCGCCGTTTGCGCCGGGCAGCGCTCAATCGGTGATCCGGGCCATCCACCGCTCGGGGTTCGGGAGCGGCCCGAAGCCACCGTGGCGGCGGTACAGCTCGGACGCGTCCCGGGTGGCCAGGATGAACCGGCGCAAGGCGGCCAGGTCCGGCTCGGCCACGATCGTCTCGATCAGCCAGGCGCCCACGCCCCGGCCCCGCCAGGCCTCGTCGATGAAGACGTCGCACAACCAGGCAAAGGTCGCCGCGTCGGTCACCACCCGGGCAAAGCCCACCTGGCGCCCGTCGGCGTAGACGCCATAGCAGCGCGAGTTGTGCAGCGAGCGGACGATCATCGCGCGCGGCCGGCGCTGGGCCCAGTAGGCGCGCTCCGAGAGCGCGGCGACGAGCCAGTCGAGGTCCAGGCGGTTGAGATCGCGGCTGATCTCGAGCCCTTCGCGGGCCCAGCCGGCGGCTGGCTCGTCCGGCGCGGTCTGCCGGCGGACGATCTCGATCCGGTTGCCGAATGGGTCCAGGGCATGAAACCGGGCGAAGCCGACCTCGAGCCCATCGTCGGTGACGGCCACGCCGGCCGCCAGCAGCTCGGCCCGGGCCGCCTCGAGGTCGGTCACCCCGATCGCGACATGGGCCTTGGCCGCTGGGCTGAACGGACGCTCGACGCCCAGGTGGAGGGCGATCCCCGGTCCGGCGAACCAGCAACCGCCGCGATCGGCCAGGGCCGCCGGCTTGGCGACCTCGGCCAGGCCCAGCAGCCCGCCATAGAAGGCCCGGGCCTGGTCCTCGCCGCCGTCGGGCATCGAAACCTGGACATGATCGAGCCCGGTGACCTGCATCTGCGCCTCCACTCGCAAGTGCCCATCTTGCCAGCCCGGCGTGGCGCCGTCCGGCGTACTCTCGCGTCAGGAGGCGGCAAATGCTGAGTGTGCTGGCGCGGAACTGGTGGCTGGTCGAGATCCGGGGCGTCGCCGCGATCGCGTTCGGGGTCCTGGCCTTCGTGTGGCCGGGGCTGACCCTGCTCGTGCTGGTGACCCTGTTCGCCGCCTACATGCTGATCGATGGCGTGGCCCTGCTGGTCTCCCTGCGGCGGGCCGAGCCGGCCACGACCGGCCATCGGCTGACCGTGGCCGTGATGGGCATCCTGGGCGTCGCCGTCGGGATCGCCACGATCTTCTGGCCCGGGATCACGGCCCTCGCTCTGCTCTACCTGGTGGCCTTCTGGGCGATCACCCTGGGGCTGACCCAGGTCATCGCCGCCATCCGGCTGCGGCGCGAGATCAGCGGCGAGCTGTGGTTCGTGATCGGCGGCCTGCTGACGATCGCGTTCGGGGTCCTGATCCTGGCCTTCCCGGGAACCGGCCTGCTGTCGCTGATCTGGCTGGTGGGCATCTGGGCGATCGTCTTCGGGATCACCAACCTGGTGCTCGCCTGGCGCCTGCGGGGCGTGCACCAGCAGATCGTCCAGTCACGGATTCCCACCAGCTCGCGCTGATCGAGCGGCTGGGAACAGGTCAGGGACCCAGGCGCCGGAGTTCCGGACGAGCTCCTCGATGACCCGGGCCCGGTACCAGCGCGCGCGCCGGGCGCGGTGCGCCCGCAGGATCCGGCGGACCTCGGCGATCTGGCCCCGGCCGGGCCGCCGAACGACCAGGATGGTGGGCTCCTCGGCTGGGTCCAGCGGCTC
>DATGGC010000062.1:0-2317 GCA_035308745.1 Candidatus Limnocylindrales bacterium
AGCTCGTCCGGGGTGACCGCCGTGCCGGGCGGGTGCAACGTCTCCATTCCGGCAGTCTACCCGCGTTGTTAGACTCCCCGGCACCGTGCGCTTGATCGAGATTCGCCTGCTCGAGGGACCCAACGTCTACCGGCTCGAGCCGGTGGTCAAGGTCGAGGTGGCCATCGGCCGGCGGCGGACGTGGTACGGCCAGCGCGACCCGGCGCGCTACGCCCTGGTCCACCTCGGCCGGGCGGTGCCCTCGAAGGACTGGCCCGACGACGTCGCGGCGCTGGCCGCCTGGGTTCGGCGGCTACGGGCCGATCACGGCCAGGGCCGGGCCGGGCTCGCGGTCCACCGCTCCTCCGACCCGGGTCACTGGATCGTGACCTTCCCCTGGACGGCGTCGGGCCGGGCCCGGGCGATCGCCGAGGCAGCGCTGGGCCTCGTCGAGCGCAACGTGTCGCCGGCCCGGACCGCTCGGCTGACCGGCGGCCAGTCGCGCCTGCTCGCCCGGTGGGCGGCCCGGATCGACGACGGCGACACCGCCTCGCCCACCTGGATCCGCGATGCCGACCGGCGAATCCCGATCGTGTCGATCAGCGGCACGAACGGCAAGAGCACGACGACGCGGCTGATCAGCCACATCCTGATCACCGCCGGCCGGCACACCGGCACGACCACGTCGGACGGCGTGCTGGTCGACGAGCGAATGGTCGACGAGGGCGACTGGACGGGCCCGGGCGGTGCGGCCCAGATCCTCGCCCGGTCCGATGTCGAGGTCGCGGTCCTCGAGACCGCCCGCGGCGGGATCGTGCTCAAGGGCGTGGGCTACGAGTCGAACGATGCCAGCGTGCTGACCAATGTCAGCTCCGACCACCTCGACCTGCAGGGCATCCACACGCTGCCCGAGCTGGCCGAGGTCAAGGCCACGATCTGCCGGATCACGAAGCCCGGCGGCTGGGCGATCCTCAACGGCGACGATCCCTTCGTCGCCGCGGTCGCCCGGCGGGTGCGGGCCGAGGTGGCCTACTTCTCGATCGCCACGCCGCCACCGCCGGTCGTCGCCCGGCACGTGGCCGGCGGCGGCCGGGCGTACCTGCTTCGGCGGGGCAGCCTGGTGGAGATGGACGGCGGGCGTGCAACGGCCATCGCGGACGTGGCCGACGTCCCGATCACCATCGCCGGGCTCGCTCGGCACAACGTTGCCAACGCCCTGGCCGCCGCCGGCGGAGCCCGCGCGCTGGGGGCCACGATCGAGCAGGTCCGGGCCGGACTGATCGACTTCCGGCCGACCTCCGAGCGATCGCCCGGGCGGTTGAACATCTTCAAGGTCGGCAACCGGATCGTGATCGTCGACTTCGCCCACAACGAGGCCGGGATCTCGGCCATCCTCGACGTGGCCGAGGGGATCGCCGCCGGAGCCGCCGGCCGGACGACGCCGATCACGGTGATCATCGGGACGGCCGGCGACCGGCCCGACGACACCCTGCGTGGGATCGGCCGGATCGCCGCCGAGCGAGCCCAGCGCGTGGCGATCAAGGAAACCCTGAACTACCTGCGCGGCCGGACCCGCGAGTCGATCGTGGGCGAGCTGCTGGCCGGAGTCCGATCCGCGGGGACCTTGGCCGCGGAGGCGCCGGTGCCGGTCTACGAGACGGAGACCGAGGCGCTCCATGCCGAGCTCAACGGCGCGGCCGCGGCCGAAGCGGCCCGGACCGGTGCCCGGCCCGACGCGGCCCGGATCGTGGTCCTGATGTGCCACGAGCAGCGCGACGCGGTCTTCGCCCTGTTGCGGGAGTTGGGGGCTCGGCCGATCGACCTCGGCTCGGAGCTGACGGAGCTTGTGCCCAGGTTGCAGGAGCGACCGCGGCGCTGAGTGGTGTCGGCCCTGCTGGGTGGCTTCGGCCCTCCTGAGTGGCCTCGGCCTCGCTCAGCGGCGTCGGCCTGGAGCCCGCCACCTGCACCCGCGGGTACCTGATACCTCAAATGGCCGATTTCAAGGCCTCGACGCGGACCCGGGGCGCCAACTCATCCCGGCCCACGCTCGGCGCGGGATGAAATCCGTGCTGCCGCGGCTCGGGCCGGCACACAGCCCCTCCGAAAACGCAGGTTTGAGGTAGGGAGTACCCGCGACGCCACGTGGCGGCGGATGCCCGGCGCGTTGGTGTTCCTGGAACAACAAATCGCCGATTCCACGGCCGCGTTGGGCGCCAATTCGGCCTCGGGCGAGGGATTCATCCCGAGCTGAGCGTGGCTCGGGACAAACGGGGCCGTGAGCCGCGGCTCGGGACGAAGCGCCGGGCCCGAAACGGGCGGTTTGTTGTTCTGGGAACAC
>DATGGC010000063.1:0-2299 GCA_035308745.1 Candidatus Limnocylindrales bacterium
TGGTCTTCTCGGGCCTCGTGGCCCGGGGCAGCGATGCGACCTACGTGCCCGACCTGGCGACCTCGTGGACGGTCGATTCGAGCGGCAAGACGTGGACCTTCAAGCTGCGCCCCGGGGCCGAATGGCAAGACGGCCAGCCGGTCACCGCCGACGACATCGTGTTCACCGTGGGGCTCCTCAAGGACCCGGCCTACCGGGGCGCCCTGGCCAACTCGTGGCGCGAGGTCAGCGTCACCGGGATCGACGCCCAGACGGTCCAGTTCAGCCTGGCGACCCCGATCGCGGGTTTCCTCGAGGACGCCATGGTCGGAATCCTGCCCCGGCACCTGCTCTCGGGCGTGACCGCCGCCGACCTGGCCGACTCGGCGTTTGCCAACGATCCGATCGGCTCGGGCCCGTTCCGGCTGGTCCACTGGGATGCCACTGCGGCCGACCTCATTCCGGCCTCGACCGCCGCCCAGGCCCCGGCCCTGCCGGGCATCGAGCTGCGCTTCTTCTCGGATCCGGCGACCCTGGCCGCGGCCTATCGGGCCGGCGGCCTCGATGCCGCCGCCGGCCTGACCCCGAGCGACGCCCTGGCGCTCTCGCAGCGGGCCGGTGACCGCCTCTTGACCTACCCGGCGACCACCTTCACATCGGTCGCGATCAATCTCCGGCCCGGCCATCCGGAGCTGGCACCGGCCGCCGTCCGGACCGCCCTGCTCCAGGCCCTCAATCGGCCGGCGATGCTGTCGAGCGTCCTCGCGGGCACCGGAACCCAGGCGGATTCACCGATTCCGCCGAGCTCCTGGGCGTTCGATCCCAAGGCCAGCGCGCCGGTCGCCTTCGACGCCGGCGCGGCGGCCACCGCCCTCAAGGCCGCCGGCTGGAAGAAGATCGCCAGCGGCTGGCAGGCGCCCAAGGCCAAGACCGCCTTCACGTTCGATCTGCTCAGCCCCGACCAGGCGTCGAATCCCGTGGCCTGGGCGACCGCCGAGCTGGTCACGAGCCAGTGGCGGACGTTCGGCCTGAAGGTGACCCATATCGGCCTGGAACCGGCCGAGCTGGTCAGCCGGCTGAGCGCGGGCAACTTCATCGCGGCCGTCGTCGAGGTCAACATCGGCCTCGACCCCGACCTGTACCCCCTGTTCGCCTCGAGCCAGGCCGTGACCGGTGGGGCAAACATCACCGGGATCCAGGACGCGGGCCTCAATGCGCTGCTCGTCGCCGCCCGGGCGCCGGGGACCGACGCGGCCCGAAAGGCGGCGTACGCGAAGCTCGAAACCGCCCTGGTCGGGGACCCGGCGATGCTCCCGCTGTTCTTCCAGGACGACCTCGTGGTGGTCGATTCGCGGCTCACGGGACCCGTGATTCGGAGCCTGTCTGATCTCAGTGACCGGTATTGGGATGTGCTAACATGGCGCCTCGCCGACGGGCGGTGAGGCGTCTTGCCGTGCGTTGGGGATCTCGCCGAGGTGGCGGAATCGGTAGACGCGCTAGCTTCAGGAGCTAGTGTCCGCAAGGGCGTATGGGTTCAAATCCCTTCCTCGGTACCAGCCCTCGTCAGCGGGATCCCTCAAAGGCGCGGATCACCTGCCCAGGTGGCGGAATTGGTATACGCGTACGTTTGAGGGGCGTATGAGGCAACTCATCCGGGTTCAAGTCCCGGCCTGGGCACCACTCGGCTGACAATCAGAAACGGCGGTCCGGCAGCGGACCGCCGTTCTGATTTCCGGCACGGGTATCCTGCCCGCACGGGCGGTTAGCTCAGTTGGTCAGAGCGCCTCGTTTACACCGAGGAAGTCACTGGTTCGAGTCCAGTACCGCCCACCAGCCTTGCCCGCTGGGCGAGGCGCCCCTAGAGCCTGCCCGCGATCTGCTGGGCGAGGGCCTCGACCTTGGGCTCGAGATCCGTTCCGGCCTGCGAGGCCACCTGGGCCTCGACGACCACGATCGTACCGTTCTTGCCAAAGGCGACCGTCGCCGAGTGGTCGTCGACCACCTTGCCCGCGGCATCACCCAGGCCGCTGATCGGGGTCATGTCGCCGTTCGTGCCCTCGGACTGGATGGCCGCCTGGATGGCCGCCGCCTCGAGGCCGGTGCCGATCGTCTCGACATAGACCGTGACATCGTCACCGCTGTCCGTGCCATACGTGGCCAGGCTGATCGGCCCGAGGTTCATGCTGCCCGGCTGGAGGGTCGGCGTGCCGCCCAGGATCTGGGCCGCGACATCGGCGGTCAGGATCGTGCTGGCGTCGATCGACGCGCTGCCGCTACCGCCCAGCAGACCCGAGGGCAGGAGGCCGCCGAGGCCACCCAG
>DATGGC010000064.1:0-3640 GCA_035308745.1 Candidatus Limnocylindrales bacterium
ACGCTGCCTGGGGTGGCGTGGCCAGCCATGCGATGAACTAACACTCAAAGCTCGATGTGCTCGGCATGAGGCCGAAGCGAAGGCCGCGGCCAGTCGACGCCACGAATCCGGACGCGCGACGCGCATCGAGCGTGGCTACGGCCAGCCGCACAGGACGGCACGCCGCCTCCTGCGAGCCCAGCTGCCAGCACCCTGTGGCTACGGCTGCGGTCGGGTGCTCGAGCCGGACGGCAAGTGGGTGGCGGCCCACAGAATCGACGGCGATCCGAGCGCGGGCTGGCTGGCATCGTGCGTGTATTGCAACGAGGCGGCCAAGCGAAATCACGCGGCCGCGCTGCCCAGACGAGGCGCTCTGGATTGACGGGTAGGGTCGGTCAAGTCTCTGGGGGATGGCGAAAACGGTACCCGCGTCGCAATCGCTGTCGCGTGCGTGTCAAGTTCAAACAATCGGGGCAAGGTGGTTTGAACCATGCCTAGCGGCGGCGCCCGGGCTCGTTCGGGCCCTCCTCCGGACCCAAATGCCCTCCGTCGCGACCGCGATCACGCCGGCTGGATCCATCTGCCGGCGGCCGGCCGGGAGGGTGACCCTCCAGCGTGGCCGCTCGCTCGTCCGAGCCAGCGCGAGCTCGTGATCTGGGCCGGCGAGTGGCGGCGGCCGCAGGCGATCGCCTGGGAGCAGGGCGGTCGGACCCTCGAGGTGGCCCTTTACGTCCGGAACGTGGTCCGGGCGGAGAAGCCGAAGGCCTCGCCGGGGGTTGGCACCCTCCTGTTGCGCCAGATGACCGAGCTCGGCCTGACCCTCGGCGGGCTCCGGGCGAACCGATGGGTGATCGATGACGGCGACCAGCAACCCAGCGCGGCCGTCGAGCCGGTCACGACGACCCGCAGCTCGGCTCGCGAGCGGTTCGCGGTCATCGAAGGGACAGGCGCGTAGCGACCAGACCCTCTGGGTCGCGCTCGACTGGATCGAACGCCACGACGTCGTCCCGGACGGCTTCCGCAAAGGCGCCCCGTTCCAGCTCTACCACTACCAGGGCCAGTACCTGGCGCACATGTACCTGGTCAGGGGTTCCGTCGAATGGGACCCGGTCAACCCGGTGCTCGGCCCGGCCTTCGTCTACAGCCGTGGCCTCCTGGTCGCGCCCCAGAAGGTCGGCAAGAACCCGCTGATCGCGGCCCAGGTCACCCTAGAGGGGGTCGGGCCGGCGCTCTTCGCCGGCTGGGCCGGCGTCGACGACGGCTACGTGTGCCGGGACCATGGCTGCCGGTGCGGCTGGGAGTATCCGTACCGGCAGGGCGACCCGATGGGGATGCCCTGGCCGACGCCGCTCATCCAGATCACCGCGTTCTCCGAGGACTCGACCGAGAACACCTACGACGCCCTCCGGCCGATGATCGAGGAGGGCCCGCTCGCCGACGTCATCCCCAAGACGGGCGAGCAGTTCATCCGGCTGCCAGGCGGCGGCCGAATCGACACCGTCACCTCGAGCAACCAGAGCCGGCTGGGCGCCCGGTCGACCTTCGTCCCCCAGGACGAGCTCGGCCTGTGGACGCCGCAGAACAAGATGGTGAAGCTCGCCGATACCCAGTACCGGAACCTATCCGGCATGGGCGGGCGAGCCTCGCTCACGTCGAACGCCTGGGATCCGGCCGAGCACTCGGTGGCCCAGCGCGAGTTCGAGTCGAGCGCGGACGACATCTACCGCCAGTTCGTCCAGCCGCCGAAGAACCTGTCGTACACCGACCGGCGGGAGCGGCACAAGATCCACCTGATCGTCTACCCGGAGGACGTCCGGCGAGAGAACGGCGGCCACCTGGACCTCGATTCAATCGAGGCCGAGGCCGCCAAGATCGCCGAGACGGACCCGCAGCAGGCGATGCGGTTCTACGGCGACATCCTGGTCGCCGGTGCCGGCCACGCGGTCGAGCCCGACGTCTGGGACGCGCTCGAGCGCCACCGTGACGTGCCGGCCGGGACCCAGATCGGGCTCGGCTTCGACGGGTCGATCAGCCAGGACGCCACGGTCCTGCGGGCCTGCACGGCCGATGGCTACGGTTTCGCGATCAAGAGCTGGGTGCGCCCCATCGGGCCCGCGATGATCACCTGGCAGGCCGCCCATCCGGGCGAATCCTGGGCCGTCGATCGACTTGACGTCGCCGAGACCCTCGCCGCGACGTTCGCCCGCTATCGGGTGGGCCGGATGATCTGCGACCCGCCCAAGTGGTGGACCGAGGTCGCCACCTGGCAGCAGACCTACACGAAGGAGATCGTGCAGGCGCTCGAGACCAACCAGGCCAGCCGGTTCGCGCCGGCGTGCGATCGCTGGCTGACCGCGATCCGCGAGGGCACGCACACCCACGACGATGACCTGGTCGCGAACGACCACGTCAAGGCGGCGCACCTCAAGAAGGTCCACATCAAGGACGACGAGGGCGACGGCCGAACGCTGTACGTGATCATCAAGGGCGACGACCGCCGCAAGATCGACGCCGCGGTCGCCGACATCCTGGCGCTCGAGGCGGCGATGTCGATGCCGGCGCTCCCGGGCCCATCCATCTACGAGAGCCGAGGCATCCGGACGATCGGAGGCCACCGCCGCTAGTCGCGAGGCGTTGATGACGAGGATCCGCCGAGCGATCGCCCGCGCGCGCCAACGAACAGCACTGGCCACGCGCCGCTACCGGGCGGACGGGATCGCGATTGCTGGCATTGGCAGCCTCGCCGTTGGGGTCGGGATGATCAGCCCGGTCCTGCCCTGGCTCCTCGTCGGTGGCTACCTGGTCCTCGTCGCCTCATCGATCGCCAAGCCGCCGACCCGGAGCTGACGAATGGCCATCTTCGCTCAGCCCCTCGGCGAAGCACGCGGCTGGCGCCTGCAGGTCTCCAACCCGCGCTCGCCGGCCTACTGGGTCCAGAAGCTCTTCGGGGGCGGCATCGAGACGGCATCGGGGAAGCGCGTGACCCCCGACGTCGCGATGACGATGTCGGCGGTCTTCGCCTCAGTCCGGATCCTGTCCGAGGACATCGGGACGCTGCCGTTCGGGGTCTACCAGAAGACCGCGACGGGCCGCCAGGAGGAGCCCAACCACCCGGTCGAGTTCCTGATGGCCCGTAAGGCGAACCCGGAGATGACCGGGATCGACTTCCGCCAGACGATCCAGGGCCACGCGGCCCTGCGCGGCAACGGCTACGCCGAGAAGCAGTACGACCAAGGTGGCCGGCCGATCGCGCTGTGGCCGCTCCGGCCGGACCAAATGCAGGTCGGGCGCAACGGCCAGAACGGCGTGAGCATCGCCGCGGCGAAGCCCGGCGAGCTGCTCTACCTCTACCGCCTGCCGAACGGCGAGATCAAGGTCTTCAGCCGCGACCAGATCTTCCACCTCAAGGGGATCTCGGGCGACGGCCTGGTCGGCTACTCCCCCGTCGCGATGGCTCGTGAGGCGATTGGCCTGGGCCTCGCCACCGAGGAGTTCGGCTCGCGCTTCTTTGCCAACGACGCACGACCCGGCGTCGCGCTCAAAGCGCCCGGCCAGCTGTCGGACCGGACGCTCGAGAACCTCGAGAAGAGCTGGGCCGACCGCCACCAGGGTCTCAACAACGCGCAGCGGGTCGCGATCCTCGAGGAAGGTCTCGATATCG
>DATGGC010000065.1:0-3896 GCA_035308745.1 Candidatus Limnocylindrales bacterium
GAGGGCAGGTGCGTCGACGAGACCGGATATGGAAGTGGACTGAACGTGGCGACCGGCTCCTGGATGGTTCCAGCAGAACGACAAAGAGCTGCGAATGGGCCAGCGGAGGGGGAGGGACAGGTGGTCTCGTGCGTGGCCAGATACCGAGCATGTCGACGTCAACCCATTTCAGGCGTGCAAGCCAGGGATTTGGCTCGATTTCGGGCCGTTTGTCGTTCTGTGGGAACGCCCGCGTCAGGGCGCCGACCGCCGGCTTGGGCGACCCGGGATTTGCGGTCTGGTGCGAGAAGACCAACGGCCGCGGGCACGCCACTCCGCGGCGGGCGTCCACGTAACCGCGGATCGAGCCGAACTACGAAGCCTGGCGGCGCCTGATTTCGGCGCTGATCGCGGGCACGACCGTGTGCAGGTCGCCGATCACGGCGTAGGCAGCGCGGGACATGATCGGTGCCTCGCGGTCGGTGTTGATGACCAGGATCGCCTTGGCGGCCTTGCAGCCGACGATGTGCTGGATCGCCCCGCTGATGCCGCAGGCGATGTAGATGTCGGGCGCGATCCGGGTCCCGGTCTGGCCGACCTGCTGGCTGTGCGGTCGCCAGCCGGCGCTGGTCACGACGCGCGACACGCCCACCGCTCCATGCAGCAGTCCGGCCAGCTCCTCGAGCTCGCTGAAGGCCTCGGCGCCGCCGACGCCGCGCCCACCACCAACGACGACCCGGGCGTCGGCCAGCGAGACCTTGCCGGCCTCGGGCGCGACCCGGGCCACGACCCGTACCCGGCGGTCCGAGTCGGTCAGCGTGGGCGCGAAGGCCTCGACGACGACGGCCACAGGCGACGACACTTCCTCGGGCGCCGTGGCGTGCTCGGCGATCGTCAGGAAGTGGACCCTGCCGTCGAGCCGGGCGTCCTCCAGCAGGCTGCCTCCCCAGCGCTGGCGGGTGACCTCGAAGGGTGCCTCCGGCCGCAGCTCGACGCAGTTGGCGGCCATCGGTGCGCCGGACATCGTGGCGGCATAGGCCAGTACCTCCTGGCCGCGATCGTTGCCGGCCGCCAGGACGATCGACGGCGCACCAGCCGCAACCAGCTGGCTCAGGGCCCGGCCCCAGGCCGCGGGGGCATAGCCCTCGAGCCCACTCAGCTCGATGACCCACGCCGACGACACGCCGAACGCACCCAGGGCAGTGGCGGCCGAGGAAGCCCCCGGGCCGAAGAGGACGGCGCCCAGCGGCTCACCCAGCGACGCCGCGGTCCGCCGGGCAAAGGTCAGGGCCTCGAGCGAGGAGCGGTCGGGCCGCCCTTCCTCCTGCTCGACGAAGGCCAGGATCATGACGCCACGATCATCGGCTCAGGACCCCGATCCGCTCGAGGAGGTCGACCACGGCCGATGCCGCGTCGGCCCCATTGCCCAGGATCTCGACCCGGCCCTCGACCTCGGCCGGCAGGCGCAGCCGGATCTTCTCCGGGCCGGCGACACCGGCCGCGACCGCGGACCCGACGGTGGCCGGGGCCAGGATCGAGGTCTCGATCTCCTTCTTCTTGGCCCGCAGGCGCCCCGGAACCGACGGATAGCGCGGCAGGTTGATCCCCTCGCGAACCGCCACGACGGCTGGCAGCGGGACCTCGAAGACCTCCCAGCCGCCGCCCGCCTCGCGCCGCGCGGTGGCGACGCCGTCCGAAACCACGAGCGCCTTGACGCCGCTGACGCAGGGCAGGTCGAGGGCCAGGGCGACCCGGATCGCGACCTGGAAGTCGCCCGAATCGGCTGCCTCGTTGCCGAACAGCAGGAGGTCGTAGGTCACGCCCGCCGCCGCTTCGGCCCGGATGGCATCGACGATCGCCGCCGCGGTCGAGACCGGATCCCAGTCCTGGCCGTCGGTCTGGAGCAGGATCGCCCGATCGATGCCGATGGCCATCGCCGAGCGGAGCTGGTCGGCGGCCGCTTCCGGGCCCAGGGTCAGGACGGTCGAGCTGCCGCCATTGGCCTCGATCAGGCGGACGGCCTCTTCGGTCGCGCACTCTTCGTGGGGACTGACAGTGAAGCCCAGGTAGCGGGTCTCGATCTCCCGGGCATCCGCCGTGAGCGTCACCCGGCCACCCGTCTCGGGCACCCGCTTGACGCAGACCAGGACGTTCACGCCCGGATCCGCGCGTTCTCCGGGTCGAAGATTGGGGTGCTGCCGACGACGGCGACGGTCACCGGGTAGCGCTCGCCGAAGTACTCGACGGCGAGCTTCGTGCCCTCGACCGCGGCCTCGGGCGGCAGGTACGAGAGCAGCACGTGCTTCCCGATGGAAGGAGCCGAGCCGGCGCTTGTCGCGTACGAGCGACGACCCTTGGCGTCGACCAGGAACGTGCCGTCGGGCCGGGTGACCGGCTCCCGGCCGAGCATGTAGCGCTTGACGCCCGTCGACGACGTCGGGTCGTCAACGGTCAGCGTGCACAGGATCGCAACCGGCGGCGTTGCTCGCTGGGCCAGGTAGGCGGTCTTGCCCACGAAATCGGCATCCTTGACCGTCGGCCGGGCCATTCCGGCCTCGACCAGGTCGAAGTCGAGCTCGAGCTCGTTGCCGTGCGCCCGGTAGCCCTTCTCGAGGCGCCCGGTCGTGGCGTACACGCCGATGCCGACCGCGACCACGCCCAGGGGCTGGCCGGCGGCCCACAACGTGTCCCACAGTCGGAGGCCCTGCTCCATCGGGGCGTAGATCTCCCAACCCAGCTCACCGACGTACGAGATCCGGGACATCAGCGTCCGGACGCCGCCGATGTCGACGGTCTGGGCCGTCCCGAACGGGAAGGCGGCGTTGGAGAGGTTGGCGCTGGTCACCGACTGGACGAGCTCGCGGGCCTTCGGCCCCCAGACCCCGATCGTGTAGAGGGCCGAGGTCAGGTCGTGGACCTGGACCGAGCCATCGGCGGGCAGGTGGTCGGTGAACCACTTCTTGTCGCGCATGCCCATCCCGCCGCCGGTCACCACCCGGTAGTGGTCGCGGCCGAGCCGGATGATCGTCAGGTCGGCGACCACGCCGCCGGCGGTGTTCAGCAACGGCGTGTAGATCACCCGCCCGACCTTGACGTCGACCTGGTTGACGACCAGGCCCTGGAGGTACTCGGTGGCACCCGGGCCATCGACGTCGAAGATCGCGAACGCCGCGAGGTCGACCAGCCCGACCCGGTCGCGCATGGCGAGGTGCTCGGCGTTGATGATCGGCGACCACCAGCGCGACTCCCACTCGGCGGCCCGGGGCATCACCCGCTCGCCGTACTCGGCCAGCAGCTTCTCGTTGGCACCGTACCAGAACGGCCGCTCCCAGCCGGCCGCCTCGAAGAAGACGGCGCCGAGCTCGCGCTGGCGGATGTTGATCGGGCTGAGCCGGACGTTCCGGTTGGAGGCCCACTGCTCCATCGGGTGGACGATGCCGTAGGTCTTGTTGAAGCCCTCGGCGCTCCGGGCGTCGATATGGGCGGCGACCCGGTGGTGATCGTAGAAGCGGGCAATGTCGGACGAGTGCGGATCGATCTCGGGCGTGCCGTGGGTCATCCACTCGGCAACCGCCTTGGCGATCCCGGGCGCCTCCTTGATCCAGACGGCAGCCACCGACCACAGGCCGCGTACCTCGGCGGTCTCGCCCAGGATGGGCATCCCGTCGGGCGTCAGCGACAGCAGCCCGTTGATCGCGTAGCGCACCCCGACCCGCTCGTCGCGCAGGATCTCGGGCACCAGCTCCAGGGCCTGCTCCATCTGGACGTCGAAGTCGTCGTCGGTGAACGGCAGCTCGCTGGGCGATTGGGCCGAGGCCTCGATCGACGGGATGTCGTCGGGCGACATCAGGATCGGCCGGTGGGCGTACGAGCCGACCTCCAGGTCGCCACCGTGCTGGCGCTCGTACATGTTGGTG
>DATGGC010000066.1:0-2022 GCA_035308745.1 Candidatus Limnocylindrales bacterium
CCCAAATCGCCCGGGCGGGGATCTACGATGTCCGGGTCCACCGCGACGAAGTCCTCATGCCGATCCTCCGCCACTGGCGGGTGTTCGACCTGACCAACCTGAGCGAAGCGGCGGAGGAGGCGCGCCGCCGGCTGGCGGAGCACCTCGACAAGTTGGAGGCGACGGCTCGGCGCTTCGAGGAGCGCCTTGCGGGATCGACGATCCCGAGGATTGCCGCCGTCGGCTGAGCACGGACAGGGAGAGCAGAACGAGATGAGCGACTCGCGCGGCGCCAACCGGACCACGAAGTTCCTGCTCCCCGAAGACCAGATCCCGAAGGCCTGGTACAACATCGCCGCCGACCTGCCGATCCCGCCGGCGCCCGTCCTCCATCCCGGCACGGGCCAGCCGATCGGCCCGGCTGACCTTGCCCCGCTCTTCCCGATGGCCCTGATCGGCCAGGAGGTCAGCACCGAGCGCGAGATCGAGATCCCCGAGCCGGTCCGCGACGCCTACCGGCTGTACCGGCCGAGCCCGCTCTTCCGGGCCCATCGCCTGGAGCAGGTCCTCGATACCCCGGCGCACATCTACTACAAGTACGAGGGCGGCAGCCCGGCCGGCAGCCACAAGCCCAATACCGCGATCGCCCAGGCCTTCTACAACAAGCAGGAAGGCACCAAGCGCATCGCGACCGAGACCGGCGCCGGCCAGTGGGGCAGCGCGCTGGCCTTTGCCGGCGCCCTGTTCGACCTCGAGATCAAGGTCTACATGGTCCGCGCCAGCTACGACCAGAAGCCGTACCGCCGGATCCTGATGGAGACCTACGGCGCGTCGGTCGTGCCCAGCCCCAGCCCCGACACCAACTACGGCCGGGCGGTCCTGGCCGAGCATCCCCACAGCACCGGGTCACTGGGCATGGCGATCAGCGAGGCAGTCGAGGACGCGGCCACCCGCGACGACACCAAGTACAGCCTGGGCTCGGTCCTCAACCATGTCCTGCTCCACCAGAGCGTCGTCGGCCTCGAGGCGATCAAGCAGATGGAGATGGCCGGCGAGGAGCCCGACATCATCATCGGCTGCGCCGGCGGCGGCTCGAACTTCGCGGGACTCACCTTCCCGTTCCTCGGTCAGACGTTCCGGGGCGGCAAGAAGTACCGGGTGATCGCGGTCGAGCCCGAGGCGGCGCCCTCGCTGACCCGGGGCGTCTATGCCTACGACTTCGGCGACACCGGCAAGATGACCCCGCTGGTCAAGATGTTCACCCTGGGCTCGGACTTCATCCCCGAGCCGATCCACGCCGGCGGCCTGCGCTACCACGGCATGGCCCCGCTCGTCAGCCTGCTCATGGACCACGGCGACATCGAGGCCCGGGCCGTCCACCAGGGCCGGGCGTTCGCGGCAGCGGTCGCGTTTGCCCGGGCCGAGGGGATCCTGCCGGCCCCCGAGTCGTCCCATGCGATCCGGGTGGCGATCGACGAGGCCACGGCGGCCAAGGCAAGCGGCGAGCAGAAGGTGATCCTGTTCAACCTGTCCGGGCACGGTCATTTCGACCTGGCCGCCTACCAGCAGTACCTCGACGGCTCGCTCGCCGACTACGAGTACGTTCCCGACGAGGCAGCCCTGGCCAGCCTGCCCAAGGTCGGCTAACTCGTTCGGGTTTCGTGCCGGAGCGTCGATTCGCGGCGCTTCGGCGCTCCGGCGCTGCGTGGCCCCGACACGCTCTGCGCTCCGTGCGCTCCGTGGCTGGGTTCTGCCAAATTCCACCCCCAGCGGCGCCATGGTCGGCGACGGCCGTTCCAGTGGCCGATCTCGGCCTGCGTGCGCTCGGCCCGTGCACGAGTCTGGCGGCACGGGGCCTGGCGGGGGTGAGCTGGGCCGAATCGGCCCCGATTCCGACCTTAGCGCCGCTCCCACCGGAATCTGTCAGCCGATCCAGGGCCTCGGCCACGAGCGGGGCCAGTTCGGCGTTGATCCGGCCGCGGTTCCGGGTCGCGGCGCCGTTGGTCGAGGGGTCGCCGGGCCGTTGGTTCTTTCCACGCACCA